>NZ_JBFUHB010000005.1:0-222766 GCF_056402595.1 Sphingomonas sp. P3_C6 | reverse complement strand
TGGCCTCATGTTGCCGTGGCCGGGAAACGCCGATCCAGGGTCGCCTTCCGCTTCGCGGATCCACTTGCGCAGCACGTTCGCATGCACATCCAGATCGCGCGCTGCCTGCGATGCCGAAACGCCACGCTCCAATACCAGCTTCACCGCCTCGAGCTTGAACTCCCGGCTGAACTTCCGTCGTTGCATCGTCACCCTCCGGTTCCAAAAACACCTTATCTCGGTGTCCACGAAACCGGGTGCAGCTCAACGATGCGCTTACGAAGCGCGGACCTTCCGATGCGGGCCGCTAGGGTCGGGCCCAGGCGGTAGTACCACGAGGTAGCGAGCCGCCCCACAGGCCGCTTCAACAACCACTCGTCTCGAAACCTCCTGAGGACCCCAACGTCAGGGTGAGATGCATCACCCATTGCAGCTGTAATGACGAAGCACGCTCCAGCTTGTTTCTTTTCGATGGTGGGCGCCTGATAGGCGTCATCTATCTGGCACAGGCTCGCGACGGCCTGATCCATCATCGCACGTAGTGCCTCCTCGTACTGCGGCGATATGCTGTGCAGTCCAGAAACATTGTGGATGTTATCCCAATATTTATACCCTTCTATATTGTCCTTCGCTAGGTGAACGATGTTTTCGAGAACGGTTCTATTGCGGGGATCCCAATTTCTGGCTTGTTCAAGCGCATCCAGCATCTGAGCGACCTGGTTGATATAGCTCGCCCATGTTTGATCGAGGGAGGCATATTCCTCCATGTGGTTGCGCGACATTCGATATAGAGCTGAAATTATCTTGTTTATTTCTTCAACGGCGCCGTCGACCACTGCGCCACGTTCCTCGCCAGCGTTGGCGATCGCGTGCTGGAAGGCAATCAACCCCTCCGAAACCCTGAAGTTGGCCAATGTGGACTGCCAGGATGCGGACCTGCCCTTGCCGAGCCAAGCCTCGGTAATCGTCGGATCGATCTCCAGCACACGGTTGTAGTATTCTAGCGCCTCCGCGTTGTTAGTTCCGAGCTCAGCCGTTCGGGCCATTCCCATCAGTGTTTCAACATTTCCCTGCTCGGAACCCCTTCCTCTCCCCGGCACAGCTATCCCATTAGACGCCTGAGGTGTGCCACACTCACCACAGAACTTTTCGGAGCCACGAAGTTCATTTCCACACTCGGTGCAATGAGGCATATCTATCCATCCCCCGTTATTCTCGCGAAGCTTATCGGCTTGAACCCGTCGCGCAAGATCCCTCATTGCCCACAGCAGCCGGCGTCGTCGACGGGTCTGCGCAAGTCATCGGATGGTATCAAACTCCTGGCGATGCAAGTAGCGGCCACCGCGCCAATCGATACAAACCTTCGATCCAGTGCATAGACAGCCGTGCGCTGGAACGACTGTTCTCGGGCAATACCAAGCGAACGCCTAATGACGGGAACTGGGCGCTAAGCCGACTTCATCGCCCCATCCAGCCAATGCCCGCTTTTTACCACTTCTTGATTAGGATCACCCAAGTGGCGATTGCCGCGCCCTCCCCAGTCCCAGCCATCGGGTCCCATCATCAACGGTGCAACAGACGCCACTTGCAAGATCGACACCGACTCTTATCCCCGCATCCGCTTGTCTAGCATCTGGCGAGCATGATGTTGAAGTCGCACTATAATTACCCACCTCTGCCAATATCAAAAGTGTCAGCAACCTTCATGACATTCTGAAAAACCCCCGATTCAACCCGCGCCCCGCGCCCGCTATGCCCGCGCGATGCGCCGCCAGATCCTCTTTGCCGATCGGCCCGGCGCGTCAAACGACCCAGCAGAGGGCCACACTCGCGTCCCGCGATCAGGCGACGCCGGCGCAACGCGCTCTTCATTCTTGCATCTGATCCCCGATCCATCCGCTTGTGTAGGCCGCAAAGCACTCACGGCGTGCCACAAGAAAAGTGCGATGAAAATCCGATACCCCTCGCGTAATTCGGCAAGTAAACTGGCAATAGCGCTGCAGTACCGCAGCGCCGTCGAAGCCCCCTCGTTCAAGTCCCCGGACTCCCCGCATCCGGCCTCCTGCCCAAATTCCCGCACAAGCCCCAAGAAGCGCTCGATTCTGTCCCCCTCGTGGGTGCCTCGCATAAATCGACGAATATTGGCCGCTTCCTCTCAGCTCCGCGCCATCGCCAACACGAAGTCGCGCGCTATATTGTCCGCCCGATCCAACCGCGCATCGCTTGATTATCGCGCGCGGTCGCGCGGCGGCGAAATCGGCGTCGATTCCGCGCGAAACTCGCAATATTCGCATAAGTCGCGCTGCCGGCTATCCTCGGCGCCCGGGAACGCCCTTATCCGCCGCCGGCGCCACGACACCGGCGCACGCGCACGCGCACGCGCACGCGCACGCGCACGCGCAGCGATTCTACGCGTCATCCCCCATGCGCAAAGCCGCAATAAACGCCTCCTGCGGAATGCTCACAGAGCCATATTCCCGCATCCGCTTCTTGCCCTCTTTCTGCTTGTCGAGCAGCTTGCGCTTGCGGCTGGCGTCGCCGCCGTAACATTTCGCCGTCACGTCCTTGCGCAGCGCCGCGATCGTCTCGCGGGCGATCACCTTGCCGCCGATCGCGGCCTGGATCGGGATCTTGAACAGGTGCCGCGGGATCAGGTCCTTCAGCCGCTCGCACATGCCGCGCCCGCGCGCCTCGGCGGTGCCGCGGTGCACGATCATGCTCAGCGCATCGACCGGCTCGTTGTTCACCAGGATGCTCATCTTGACCAGGTCGCCCTCGCGATAGCCGATCTGGTGATAGTCGAAGCTGGCATAGCCGCGGCTGATGCTCTTCAGCCGGTCGTAGAAATCGAACACCACTTCGTTGAGCGGCAGTTCGTACGTCGCCTGCGCGCGGCCGCCGACATAGGTCAGGTTCTTCTGGATGCCGCGCCGGTCCTGGCACAGCTTCAGGATGGAACCGAGATATTCGTCGGGCACATAGATCACCGCCTCGATCCACGGCTCCGCGATGCTCGCGATGCGGCTTGGGTCGGGCATGTCCGCCGGATTGTGCAGCTCGATATGGCCGGCGCCGTGCGCCAGCTCGATCTGATAGACCACCGACGGCGCGGTGGTGATGAGGTCCAGGTCATATTCGCGGGTCAGCCGCTCCTGGATGATCTCCAGGTGAAGCAGCCCCAGGAACCCGCAGCGGAAGCCGAAGCCGAGCGCGGCGCTGGTCTCCATCTCGAAGCTGAAGCTCGCATCGTTCAGCCGCAGCTTGGAAATGCTCTCGCGCAGTTTCTCGAAGTCGTTGGCATCGACCGGGAACAGCCCGCAGAACACCACCGGCTGCACTTCCTTGAAGCCGGGCAGCGGCTCGTCGGCCGGGCGCTTCGCATCGGTGATGGTGTCGCCGACGCGGGTCTGCGCCACTTCCTTGATCTGCGCGGTGATGAAGCCGATCTCGCCCACGGCAAGCTCGTTCAGCTGCTCGATCTTCGGGCGGAAACAGCCGACCCGGTCGACCAGATGCAGCGTGCCGGTCTGCATGAACTTGATCTGCTGGCCCTTTTTCAGGACGCCGGCCATCACGCGGATCAGGATGACGACGCCCAGATAGGGGTCGTACCAGCTGTCGATCAGCATCGCTTTCAGCGGCGCGTCGATATCGCCCTTGGGCGGCGGAATGCGGGTCACCACCGCCTCCAGCACGTCGGCGATGCCGATGCCCGACTTGGCCGATGTCAGCACGGCGTTGGACGCGTCCAGGCCGATCACTTCCTCGATCTCGGCCTTCACCTTCTCGGCATCGGCGGCGGGCAGGTCGATCTTGTTGATGACCGGCACGATCTCATGGTCATGCTCGATCGACTGATAGACGTTCGCCAGCGTCTGCGCCTCGACGCCCTGCGCCGCATCGACGACGAGCAACGCGCCCTCGCACGCAGCCAGGCTGCGGCTCACCTCATAGGCGAAGTCGACATGGCCAGGCGTGTCCATCAGGTTCAGCTCGTAATCGAGCCCGTCCTTCGCCTTGTAGCGCAGGCGCACGGTCTGCGCCTTGATGGTGATGCCGCGCTCGCGCTCGATATCCATATTGTCGAGCACCTGCTCGGACATCTCACGGTCGGAAAGGCCGCCCGTGAGCTGGATCAGGCGATCGGCCAGGGTCGACTTGCCATGGTCGATATGGGCGATGATCGAAAAGTTGCGGATTCGGGAAAGGTCGGTCGACATGATCGGACGCGCGTTAGCAGGCGCGACGCCCGATGCGAAGGGGGTCGCGCGATACGGGCGCCCCGCGGGCGTTTCGTCGTGGCTGTCGACCGGCCGTCGCCTTTCCGTCGCACCTATCTTCACCGTGTCGCAAAATCGCCTACCGCGCCGGGCAGGCCTTTGATAGAAGCGCGTCCGAATGCCGGCGAGGTCGCTGGTCGGGCATTTTCGTGGAGGATCGCCGTAATCCGGATATTCGGAGCGGAATTGAAGTCGCGCCTTTTGCAACACGGCGCTTGGGGAGAAAGTACATGCGTATTTTGATGATCGGTGTCGCTGCTGTTGCCCTGGTGGCAACGGGAACCCCGGCCTTTGCCGGCGGCGGTCAGGCGCGGGCGTCCAAGACGCAGCGCACCCAGGAACAGATGATGACGGACGTGCCACGCTGCACGCGCAAGCTCGGCACCGTCTCGGTGATGGACGGCGACGATCCCTCGGGCTGGACCCAGTTCCAGCTGGCCGCCCCGCAGAAGCTGCTGAAGGTTCTGGTGCAGCGCTCGGGCTGCTTCAACCTGGTCGATCGCGGATCCGGCCTCAGCGCCGCCCAGCGCGAGCGCGACATCGGCGGCGGCCTCGGGCTGCAGCGCCGGTCGAACGTCGGCCAGGGCCAGATCAAGGCGGCAGATTACGTGCTGATCGCCGAGGTCCAGGCAGCCAACCGGAATTCGAGCGGCAGCGGTGTCGGCGCCGGCATCGGCGGCCTCATCGGCGGCGGCGTGGGCGGCATCCTCGGCGGCATCAGCTCGCGCAAGATGGAGGCGAACACCGTCCTCTCGCTCACCAACGTGCGCACGACCGAAACGATTTCGACGACTGACGGCTATGCGGCCAAGAACAGCCTGTCCTTCGGCGGCGGCGGCGGCGGTTTCGCCGGCGGCCTCGGCGGCGGCATCGTCGGCGGCGGCTATGACAATACCGATATCGGCCGGATCGTGACGCTCGCCTTCATCCAGGCCTATGCGAAGATGGTCAACGAGCTCGGCCTGGTCACGCCGGGCGACGCGGGCACCGCGCAGGCAGCGCCGGCCAAGACCTATACCGCACAGGCCCCGGTCGCGATGCGCGCCACGGCCGCCGCGGGCGGCAAGGTGATCCGCACCCTGCCGGCCGGCTCGGTGATCTATCCCACCGGCAACAAGAACGGCCTGTGGTGGGAAATCGCCGACGAGAACGACAATGTCGGCTGGGTGCTGAACACGAAGCTGGCCCCCACCGGCCAGCCCTGCGGCCAGAGCGTCACGTTCAAGTGTGAATGACGGGCTCTCCCCTTCGCGTCCGGTTGGGCGCGAAGGGGCCTGTCCAGCATCGCGCCGGGTCGCTACGATGGGGCTACTTCCCCAGCTGGAGTCCTTCGATGAAATCCGTTGCCCTCGCTCTTGCCGTCACGCTGCTCGCCGCCGCTCCCGCCACCGCGGCGCTCAAGGTCGGGGCCAGGGCGCCCGATTTCACCACCCAGGCGGCGCTCGGGGGCAAGCAGTTCAACTTCGCGCTGAAGTCGGCCCTGCGCAAAGGCCCGGTTGTCCTTTATTTCTTCCCCGCCGCCTTCACCAAGGGCTGCACGATCGAGGCGCATGAATTCGCCCTCGCCGCGTCCGAGTTCAAGAAGAACGGCGCGACCCTGATCGGCCTGTCGGCCGACCCGATCGACAAGCTCGCCGATTTCTCGAAGGTCGAATGCCGCGATGCCTTCCCGGTCGGCGTGGCCAAGCCGGCGACGATCACAGGGTATGACGTTCATATCGGCAAGGGAGAGCGGGTCATGACCAACCGCACCTCCTATGTCATCGCGCCCGACGGCAAGATCATCTTCGTCCATTCCGAAATGAGCCCCGCCGGCCATGTCACCGGCACCATGGACGCCGTGAAGGCCTGGCGCGCCAAACGCCGCGCCTGAGCGCGGCCCCGGCACCGCTCCGCACCTGTTCGATTCAACCGCGCCTGTTGCGAGGGTAACGATCGAACCGGGTGCGGAGGCGGGCTCTTTCCCCGACGCCCCTCCTCGGGGCATCGCATGGCGGCTTGCCCTGCCGCTCCCGTCCGCTAGCATCAGGCGAAAGACAGGAGAGCGTCCTTGCGTCACATCGCGATCATCGGTTCCGGACCGGCGGGCTATTACACCGCTGAGGCCTGCCAGAAGACCTTCGGCGACGCGGTCCGCGTCGACATCATCGATCGCCTGCCCGTCCCTTACGGCCTGATCCGCACCGGCGTCGCGCCAGACCATCAATCGATCAAGGGCGTCTCGCGCCGCTACGAAACCGTCGCGCTCACCGATAACGTCCGCTTCGTCGGCAATGTCAGCGTCGGTCGCGACGTCACCATCGCGGAGTTGGGGGATCTCTACGACGCCGTCGTCCTCGCCACCGGCGCCCCCGCCGACAAGCCGCTCGGCGTGCCGGGCGATGATCTGCCCGGCGTGGTCGGCTCGGCCGCCTTTGTCGGCTGGTATAACGGCCATCCCGATTTCGCCGGCCTCAACCCGCCCCTGCACGGCCCCGGCGCCGTGGTGGTCGGCGCAGGCAATGTCGCGCTCGACGTCGCCCGCATCCTCGCCAAGGCCGAAAGCGAATTCGCCGGCTCGGACATCGTCGGCCATGCGCTCGACCATCTCGGCACCGCGACTCACGACCGCATCACGATCCTAGCCCGACGTGGCCCGCACCAGATCGCCATGACCCCCAAGGAGCTCGGCGAGCTTGGCCATCTCGAGCGCGCCGTGCCGCATGTCGACCCGGCGGATCTGCCCCCGGTCGAGGAAGACGCCGACCTAGACCCCGGCCAGCGCAAGTCGGTCGCCCATCTGCGCGAGTTCGCGACACGCACCGACCGCAGGCAGATCGACGTTGATTTCGACTTCTACGCCATGCCCGTTCGCGTCGAAGGAGACGGCAAGGCGGAGCGCGTCATTGTCGAGCGCACTGCGATCGACGCCGAAGGCCGCGCCCTGGGCACCGGTGAGACCTATGTCATCCCCGCCAGCCTGGTGGTCAGCTGCATCGGCTATCGCACCCCGCCCATCGACGGCGTGCCCTATGACGAAAAGCTCGGCCGCTTCGCCAACACCGACGGACGGATCGGCCCCGGCCTCTACGCGGTCGGCTGGGCCCGGCGCGGGCCGACCGGCACGATCGGCACCAACCGGCCGGACGGCTTCCTCATCGCCGAGCACATCGCCGCCGACCTCATGGATGCCAGTGGCAAGGCCGGCCGCGCCGGACTCGATTCGCTGCTCGGTGATCGCAAGGTGGATGTCGTCACCTTCCGCGACTGGCAGAAGATCGAGGCGGCCGAAATCGCCCGCGCCCGCAACGGCGCCCCGCGGGAGAAATTCACCAGCATCGCCGAAATGCTGGGCGCGCGCGGCTGAATCGCCCGCTCCTCCCGGCTCTTTTATTGTCGCTGTCGAATGCGGGTTGATGCCCGCGATTCCCTCGGCTAAGGGCCGTCGCCTTGCCGCACTCGATAGCGCGGCATCCCTGGTCGGGGAATAGCTCAGCCTGGTAGAGCACTGCCTTCGGGAGGCAGGGGCCGGAGGTTCGAATCCTCTTTCCCCGACCAATGGTTTCCGCGATTTGTCGCGGATCGGCCCAAACCCCTCCAACGCTACCGCAACCCATTCTCGTCCGGACCACTCACGGCTCAGGCCGCCGCGATCGCCGCGTCATCGGCATGGGGCCGGCGCAGGCGCCACCAGCGCATGACGAAGCGCTGCGACGGCTCCTCGATGAAGATATGCGCCAGCCATGCCAGACCGATCATCGCGCAGCACGTGCCGACGACCGCTACCGCCTTGGGCAAGCCAAGCCGTAACAGATCGGCAATCAGGATGAGCCCGAGCACCTGGTGGAGCAGATAGAGTGGGTAGGAGATCCGCCCGATCCACGCCAATGGCCCGACCGTCCAGTCGCGGTCGAGCAGCAGCAACGCGATCAGCGCCGCACCCGGGATGAGTGCGGGCCATTGCAGATGGGCCTGCTGCCCCATGGCATAAGTGGCGACCGCGCCGCCCAACAGGCACAGCGCCGCACGATGGTCCTTTTCGCGGGACGCGTACCAGACGGCCATGCCGAGCAGGAAGAAGCTCGAATAATCCGCAATCAACAGCACGCCGATCGCCTTGCTGGCCAGCCGCAGAAAAGCCCCACCGACCAGCAGGACAAGCACACCCACCCAGAATCGTCGGCCGAACACCGCCATCGACACGGCGACGACGCCGTAGAACAGTGCCTCGACGAACAACGACCAATAGGCCCCGTCGATATAGCGGAAGCCGATCCGGTCCGCAGCCAGGGTCAACGAGGCGAGATAGTCGGCGAAGCTCTTCCCCGTCCCGAGCGGGTTATGGATCCTCGTCACCGCAAAGGTGATTGTGACGCAGATGAGAAAGGTCGGATAGATTCGGGCAAAACGCCGCGCCGCGAATTCCACTGGGCTTCTCGCCCTCAACGCAGTCATCGTAATGACCAGGCCGGAGATGATAAAGAAGAGCTGGACACCATATTTGCCGTACCCGGCAAGCCCCGCGGCATCCCATTTCAGTCCAATCACCCCGTAGTGAAAGATCATCACTACGAGAATCGCGACGCCGCGGAAGCTATCGATTGTCCGATTACGTTTCGCCGCGGTGTCAACGCTGTTCAAAGCGGCCCCCTGGGTCTGCAGGCAGCGAAACGGTCGATGCTGCACCGCCGCAATAGAGACCGAATCACTCAGCCGCTATGCGAAATAGCGGCAGTCCGACAGCGATTGGGCGCTCATCGCGGGCTCTTCGGCTGCTATTCGGCGAAAAGCCGTTACCGCTGCCCGCGCCGGTATGCTGCGGATCGTGGTTATCATCCGCATACTCGATGTTGAGGGGCCCTATTCCACGGACCGGGGCGATGTATTCACCCGGGACGGCCAAGTGGAACTCGGCCTGTTTCGCAACAGCATCACGCTGCCCCGTTCAACGCCCGTTCGGCGGCCAGCGCGATCTCTCTGGAGCTGACGACGTGCCTGCCCACACTCCCCTGTAGCGCCGCGTCGACCAGCAGGGCCGCAACGGTCGATGCGGGGCTGGTGCGGGCGCCAGCAGGAAGGATCGGCGCAGCAATGTCCAACAGCCGCCCGATGGCCTTCTCCATCGGCCTGTGCTCGCTGCGCTCCCCGCCCAGAAAACCCGGGCGTACGATTGTCAGTGATGGGAAACCGAGGCGATCGATCGCGTCCTCGAGTTCGCCCTTGGTACGGGGATAGCGAAACCACGACCGCGCATCGCCCCCCATGGACGAGGTCAGGGCAAAGCAGGTCGCGCCGCCCTTGCGGACCTGAGTCGCGATGGCGAGCGCATAGTCATAATCGATGGCCCGATACGCCGCGGCCGATCCGGCGTTCGCCCGCGTCGTGCCCAGTGCGGAGATGGCGCTGTCGACCGCCCACCAGTCGGCATCAAGCGGCAGATCCTCGCTCGTCGCCATCGGATTCAGCAGCTTCGCATGCGGCAGAAGCGGCCGCCGCGTCGGCGCCACGACCAGAGTCACACGCGGGTCCTCCAGCAACAGCGCCAGCGCCGCTGTGCCCACCATGCCCGTCGCGCCCGCCAGGAGAAGCTTTGTCATCGCAGGTGACATAGAGCATTTCGAGCCGGAGATGCACCGCTTCGATTGCGCCTCTCTCTCCCAAAGCCCCCGGAAGTGCGGCTTCTCCACGATGTCACGCCACGCGGTACGGGAAAATGCTCAGCCCGGACGGTTGCCCATCATGTCGCCCATGCGCACCGGCCGTTCGGGCGCCCAGTCTGCGTTGAAGGCGATGACATCCCGCCCAAACAACATCACGATCGTCGAGCCGAGAAGGAAGCGCCCCATTTCCACGCCCTTTTTCAGCACGATGTCCTGATCGGCATAGGCCCATTCGGAAACCTTGCCGGTGCGTTTCGGGTTGACCACGCCGTGCCAGACCGTGGCAATGCTGCCGACGATGGTCGCACCGACCAGCACCATGACGAACGGGCCATATTCAGGCGACTCGAACACACACACCACGCGCTCGTTGCGCGCGAACAGGTTCGGCACGCCGCGTGCCGTCGTCGGGTTCACCGAGAACAGCGCGCCCGGCACGTAGATCATGCGGACGAGCCTGCCATCACAAGGCATGTGCAGGCGGTGGTAATCCCTCGGCGACAGATACAGATTGGCAAAGCTGCCGCGGCGAAACCGGGCCGCCAGTGCGGCGTCGCCGCCGACCAGCTCAGTGACAGTAAAGTGACGACCCTTGGCCTGCAGGATGTGCTCGTCATCGATGGCGCCGAACTGACTGATCGCGCCATCTGCAGGGCAGACGAAATCGGCTGCTGCCAGCGGGCGCGCACCGGCCTTGAGCGGCCGCGTGAAGAATGCATTGAAGCTGGCATAGCTTGCTATGTCCGGATTCTCTGCCTCGCTCATATCGACGCCGTATCTGCGAACGAACCAGCGGATCAGCGGGAGCGTCAAGGAGCTTCCTCGCGCGCCTGCGACCCGGCCGGCGAATTCGGTCAGGTGTCGCTTGGGCAACACATGTTGAAGCAGGATCTTGAGGTGATCGGACATGCTCGGACTCGAATGAGCGACACTGGGGCGTGTCGTAAAGCGCATCGCACGCTTTCGGGGAAGGTACGGCTATCCCTTAGACATGGTTGGCGCGCTTGGACACTCGTCCCGGCCCGACTTTCATTGAGAACATCTCGACTCCGAATCACGGCCCCGCGTTACTGTGCCGCTTGCGGCGGGACATGCTTGAAGTCGGGATTCCGCCTCCGATCCATGGCGAGCCGTCCATTTCGCGGGGCTGATGTTCCGGTTGAGATTGCCCCGTGAATTGCTGCTAGAGGGCTTTTCCGATGCTGAGCAAATCTCCCCCAACACGCGCCATTGCCCTGGCCCTGATCTTTCTCGCGGTGACGGCAGGCGGGGTTTGGCTAGCGGCGACGCTCGGCTGGTTCGCGCCGACGCCGACGAGGTTCGGCTGGCCGGCGTCGCTGACGACCGTGGCCGGCCACGGCGAGCGTGGGCATATCGATGGCGCGCCGACAAAGGCACGCTTCGACGATCCGTTCGCGGTGGCGATCGATGCGCGGGGCGCGCTGTATGTTGCGGAAGCGGGCCACATCCGGAAGATCGATCCCGACGGTACCGTTACGACCTTGCCGGGATCGTTCGACACGCCGTCCGGCCTCGCGCTTGATGGCGCGGGGAACATCATCGTCGCAGACACCGCCACCAATAGGATCCGCCGGATCAGTCCGGACGGGGCCGTGACGATACTCGCAGGAGACGGTACGGCCGGCTATCGCGACGGCCCTTCGGCGCAAGCGCGTTTCAATGGCCCGATCGGCGTTGCCGCCGACGACAAGGGCAATGTCTATGTCGCGGACAGCTACAATGATCGCATCCGCCTCATCAGTGCCGATGGCCAGGTGCGGACCCTCGCTGGCCGGGACGCCCCGGGCTTTGCGGATGGACAGGGCCCGATGGCGGCGTTCGATACGCCGACCGGGATCGCGATCGACCGCCACGGTGCCGTGCTCGTCGCCGACACCGGCAACGACGCAATCCGGAAGATCGAGCCCGACGGCCGCGTCTCGACGCTCGCCCACACCGATCCCGGCGACGGCGCCGGCCTGCTGAACGGGATCACCAGCCTGGTGCCGACCTGGGACGATTACCTTTACATCGCCTCCTTCGATCGCGGACGCATCGTGCAATTGTCGCCCTCGGGCGGGCTGAGCGTACTCGCCGGGTCGGGCTCGACGATCGACGGCAACGCCGCACTGCCCTTGACCGGTCCTGCCGGACTGGCGATCGATCGGGCGGGCGCGCTGTATATTGCCGATGCGTCGGCCCATGCGATCCGCAAGCTCAGTCCGCGCCGTGCCGATGCCATCCCGGCGGCGGCCATTCCGGAGCCGCCCCTGCCGGAGATTATTCACGCAGGGGTCTTCCCCTGGCCGCTCAAGCCACAACTCGGCTGGCACGAAGTGGTCGGCGATATGGGCGAGGTCCGCGGCAATTATCAGGGCGAAAGCCGAGATCACCTCCATGCCGGCCTCGATATCAGCGCCCCGGTCGGAGAGCCGGTGCTCGCGTCTGCGGACGAGACGGTGATCGATCCAATGCCCAATTGGGACGTCGAGGGTCTCGCCGAAGGCCTGCGCATCGATCAGATGACCTATATCCACATGCGCGTCGGCCGGACCGCGAGCGGCGCGGCGCTGGATCCCGCACGCTTCCAGCTTATCCGCAACGCGGAAGGCCGGGTCATCAGGGTCAGGATCAAGCGCGGTACACGCTTCCGGGTCGGCGATCCTCTCGGCACGATCAACCGCATGGCCCATGTCCATCTCGAACTCGGACCGCCCCGCGCGAAGGTCAATGCGCTGTTGCTGCACTTCCCCAATTTCGGCGATCATGTCGTACCACGTATCGAGGACGTGCATATCCTCGACCGCGCGGGAACACGCCTGGCCGAGATGCAGAAGGAGCGCCTCGTCGTTCCCGCCGCCGGGGGTGTCGTCAGCATCGTCGTCGAGGCCTGGGACCAGGTCGACGACAATGCCGCCCGCCGCCGCCTCGGTCTGTACCAGGCGGGCTTTCAGATCATCAAGGCTGACGGGACACCGGTGCGCGGCTTCGAACGACCGCGCATCACGCTCGAATTCGATCGCATGCCGACCGCTCCCGACGCCGCGAAGATTGCCTATGCCCCTGCCAGCGGCGACGCGGTTCATAGCGACCAGCGGACACGCTTTCTCTACGTCGTCACCAACAGGGTGCGCGAAGGCCGCGCGGAACAGGTCGGCTGGAACCCCGCGGACATCCCTCCCGGCGATTACACGATCCGCATCTACGCCGCCGACCGTGCCGGGAACGTCGCATCTGTCGGACGCGATCTCCCGATCACGATCCACTAGGGCAATACTCACATCCGCCTGGCGCCTGCCGCAAACGGCGGAGAGGCGTGAAAAACCCGCCGTTCAGATATTCGAGCAATTGGCCACCGACCTGACGGGCGTCGAATATGGCGATGTCGCAGACGTGCCGACTCTCTCTTCCGGTAAAGGGAAGGGCCCACGGCTCCCGTAACGAAAAGGGCAAGGAAAACATGCGCCCTCCAGCATTTCGAGTCTCATTCCCCTCACCTTCCGGTCGCACCCCTCAGAGGGAGGCAGGGAAGTAAGGAAGGAAGAGAGCTTTAGAATGATCACCAGCTTGTCCATATGCTACCAAGATCATCATTCCGCTATCGTAACGAAAAGGGAGTGGGCATGATGCCCCACGCCACGCGGCATCTTCTTATAACACGAGCCCGTTGATGGCGTTACCAGTGCCGAAACCCCGAGTTGGCACCGAACCTATCCGATTTGTAACGCTTGATTTGCATTGTTGCAGATAAACCACACTAGTCTGCGATTATCGAGCTTTGACCAGTCCGAGTCCGATCCGGCCCCTTCGCTGCTTGAGGTGCGGCAAAACTGGCGATAGCCTTCGTTCATCAAAATGAAAGAATTCGGGCTCGCCTTAAAAAATTTGGGGATTATCAATGAATAAGACTGCTTCCTGCGTCTCGTTCGCGCGCAAACGCGGGCTTCTGCTTGCAACAGCTGCTACGATGTCGATCGCCATCGCCGGCTCCGCCCAGGCTCAGTCCTCCAATGTGGAGCTCCCCACCAACGCTTATCTCAGCGCGCAGAATGGTGGCTCGGGCGCACCGACCAACGCGTATCTCGAAGCACAGGACATGCGCCTCACCGCGCCGGTCAGCGATTATCTCGAGCCGCAGATCGTCATCGCTAATCCCGGCACACCTACCACCGCACGCGACCCCAACAACGTGACAGGCGTCGGTCAGATGGTCACCGACAACCATGACGGCACGATCGGCCTGTGCACCGGCACGCTGATCAATCCGCGTACCGTCATCTTCGCCGCGCACTGCGTGAACGAGAATCCTGCCACCGCCTATGGCCAGAATTCTGGCGGACTTGAGATCGGCTTCGGTTTCGGCAGCAACAACAATGTCGCAGGCGCCAGCGCGTTCGGCGGCTGGCTGGCCAATTACGCCACCAACACCTCGCGCTTCATGTATGACGTCAATCAGGTCCGCTATAACCCATTGTCGACCGAGCCTGATTCAGGCGGTTTCCGCTATGCCGATGTCGCGATCGCCTCGCTCGACACGCCGGCCAAGGACATTCCGACCTGGGCGCTGCTCTTCTCAGCCCTGCCTGCCACGACCATCACCTCAGCCGGCACCGGTTATCATGTCGTGATCGACGGTTATGGCAACAATGGCACCGGTACCAGCGGATCGACCGGCGGCATCGATTTCCGGCGCCGCATCGCCGAAAACACACTCGGCGCGCTCGCGTCGCTAGATACGTTCGAAAGCTTCCTGTTCGGTGAGCCCAACGGCCTTCACCAGAATCTCTACTGGATCGATTTCGACGATCCCCGTCGCGGCACCGGCGCGGCCAGCCCGTTCGATTTCAACGCATGGCGCGACAACGCCCTGCCCAACGAAGGCATCACTGCAAGCGGTGACTCCGGCGGCCCGTTGATCCTCGACAAGACCTTTGCCAAGCAGGTGGTGATCGGCGTTCTGTCGGGCGGCTATACCCGCTTCTTTGATGGCCAGGCGCCCAACGGCTACGGCACGGCGAGCTTCTACCAGCCGCTCTATCTCTATTGGGACTGGGTCGCCGCTAACAATCCGTACCATTATGTCTCGGCCAAGGCTGGCGACGGCAAATGGAGCGACGCCACGCACTGGGTCACCAATCTCGACCCGAACTACCAGATCATCGGTCCCAACGGCCAGCTGGTGAACGGCGTGCCCGGCACTCCCGGCGCCGGCACCGCCGCGCAGCCCGGCTTCGGCCAGGCCTGCTTCGAAAGCGGCGGAATCAGCGACTGCCTCGACGTCGCGACCGGCACCGAGAAGGTCGTGGTCCGTCCGATCGGCCAGGATGCGGCGGGTGGCACCGGCAACGACCGCGGCACCGCCACGGTCGCCGGTCTCACTGGCAGTGCCACGAACCAGGCAGGCGGCGGCTCGCAGCAGAGCTTCGATCTCGCCGCGGCGACGCTCCCTGCGGCGACGCTGGCCAACGGCCTGCCCGGCGCAAGCAACTTCGTGCCCAACAACAACGACGGCGATCGCCTGAACAATGTCATGTCGCGCTATTTCGACGTGACTCTGTCGGCAGCGGGCACCACCACGCTCGATACCGCGGTAACGGTCGATCGCTTCACCATTCGCGGGGCGGCGGCGCTCGACATTACCTCGGCCGGCTCGCTGACCAGCCTCATGGACATCAACCAGTTCTCCGGCACGATCAACGTCAACGGCCTGCTGCGCACGCCGGGCGATTTCTTCATGATGACCGGCGGACTCAGCGGCAGCGGCACCATCCGCACGCCGTTCTTCACCAACGTTGCCGGCACCATTTCCCCCGGCACCTCGACGACCACGGGCACGCTGACCTTCGAGGGCAACATCATTCTGTCCTCGGGCAGCTTGCTGGCGATCAACCTCGGTGCGAACGGCGTATCGGATAAGATCGTCGTCAAGGCGACGACGTTTGGCGCGGGCAACGTGCCGACCAACGGCACCGCCAGCCTGGGTGGCTTCGTCAGCTTCGCCCCGGCGGCCGGCTACACGATCCGCGCAGGCGACAGCTATACCTTCCTGACCACCGACAAGCCGATCGACGGGAACACGAAGTTTGCTACGCCGCTGCCGATCAGCGCAATCCTGACGCCGCGCCTCACCTATCAGGCACAGTCGGTGGCGGTTACCATCGACGCCGGGCTCTATGCCAATGTCGTCGGCAACACGCCGGTGCAGCAGGCCTATGCGAAGCTGCTCGACCAGGACCGCGTCGTCTATGATCGCCTGAGAGACTTGTACGGCATCCTCGACATGCAGAATGCCCCGACGATACGCTCGACGCTCGAGGGTCTCGCTCCCCGTGCCGAGACGTCGCGCCGGGCACTGGCCACCGCGGCGATCGACAATACCGGGCGCTTCTACCGCGATCGCCTGGCGTCGCTCCAGCCCGGCAACCTGGGCGGCAGCATCGCGATGATCGGCAAGCCGTTCCAGATCGCCGCGCTCGCCTCGTCCGGCCTGCCCAATACGCAGGAAGTGCGCAGCGACGCCGGTGGCGGCATGGTCTCCCAGGAAGGCAAGCTTCCCGAGACGATGAGCGCGTTCGTCGCCGGCGGGTACATCGATGGTAACAGCGAGACGATGCCGACGGCCATTCCGGCGGTGACACGCGACCAGTTCAACGGCTTCTTCGTGGCTGCCGGCCTCGAAGCTGAAGTCGGGTCGCGCGGTCTTATCGGCTTCTCGCTCGCCTATACCGATCTCGATGGCACGCCGACCTTTGCCGGCCAGGAGGCGAAGAGCAAGCTGTACCAGGGCACCCTGTACGGCAAGGTCAAGACGCCGGGTGGCATGTTCCTCGATGCGACGTTCAGCGCGGGTGCGTTCGAATCGCGCACCGTCCGCAACGTCAGCCTGGCCGGGACCAACTACCGCCTCGTCGGCAAGGACCGGTCGCTCCTCATTTCGGGTGAGATCGGGGCCGGCGGCACGGTTCCCGTCGGCAGCGCGATCGCGCTCGATCCGCGCGTCTCGATCCGCGGCACGCGTATCATGTTCGATACGATCGACGAAACCGGCGGCGGCCCTGCCCTTACCTACAAGCCGGGCAGCCTGGACAGCGTACAGACCCGCGCCGGCCTTACCGCGCATGGCAACAGCACGACGGTGAAGCCTTACCTTTCCGGCTATTGGGTACATGACTTCGGCCGTCAGCCCGGCTTCATCGGGGCAAACTTCGTCGGCGGCGTCGGCCCCAACGCGTTGTTCGCCGTGGCCGGCACCGACCGCGACTGGGCCGAAATCAGCGGCGGCATCGCCTTCGCCGCCGGCAAGAATGTCGAACTTTCGGTCGGCGCCAACACCACCCTCGACCGCAAGGACGTGACCAACCAGAGCTATCACGGGACGATCAAGATCTCCTTCTGATATCTCCAGCAGAAATGGGGCCGCTTCCTTCCCGGGAGCGGCCCCTTTTTTGCGCATTGGGACAGGACGACATTGCGTGGATCACGCTTTCCTCGCCGGTCGCTTCGAGCGAAGTCGAGAAACCGCCATGCCGCTCTCCGCCAATGTTTCTCGACTTCGCTCGAAAAAGCTGAAGTGCTCTCGCTCTCGAAATTTGTTGGATCGCGGCTGTGGGGGAGAGCTCAGCCGACAGCTTTCTGCCGGGCATCGCCACGCGACCAGGCGATGAAGGCCTCCTCATCCATCGGCGCCGCGATCGCATAGCCCTGGATCACGTCGCAACCGATCACGCGCATCACATCGGCCTGTGCCTGGGTCTCGATCCCCTCGGCCACCGCCTCGCAGCCGACACCGTGAATCAGGCCGACCACCGCATGCACGATGGTCCGCGCCTCTGCATTGTCGGCGATATGCTCGATCAGGCTGCGATCGAGCTTGACCCGGTCGACCGGCAGGTCGCGCAGCCTCGCCAGGTTCGAGTAACCTGTCCCGAAATCGTCGATCGCAATGCTAGCCCCGTCCGCACGAAGTTCCGCGATCGCCTCGATCACCTCCTCGCTACATTGCATTGCCAGAGTCTCGGTGATCTCCAGTTCGAGCAGCCGCGCCGGCGCATCGGCCTCCCGCATTGCCTCGCGCAGCAGCCTGAAAAAACTCGCATGGTCGAGCTGGCGCGGGCTGATATTGATCGCCAGCCGTTGCTCGATACCCATCCGTCCCCAGCGCGCGATTGTTTCCGCCACGGTATCGATCACCCATTCGCCGATCTCGACGATCATGCCGGTCTCCTCGGCACGCTGGATGAAGGTGCCCGGCAACCTGATCCCGTCGCGCGGATGGCGCCAGCGGAGCAACGCCTCGGCCGCGATGATCTCCCCGCCCCACACTGCCACCTGCGGCTGAAAGACGAGGGTGAACTGGTCCTGCTCGATCGCCTCGCGCAGGTCCCGCTCGAGCTGCGCGCGCTCGGCAATCTCGGTCGCCAGCGCCTCGGTGAAATGCTCGGCCCGGCCACGGCCGTTCGCCTTGGCATGGTACATCGCGGCATCGGCCGCCCGCATCAGGTCGGTCAGGTTCTCGCCATGCTGCGGGCGGAGCGCGATGCCGATCGACGCGCCGATCTCGACATCGGTACCGACCAGGTCGAACGGCTCGCTCAGCGCGAACAGCACCCCGCGACCGATCCGCGACGCCTCGGCCGGATCGCCGATATCGGCAAAGAACATGGTGAACTCGTCACCGGCGAGTCGCCCGATCAGCGGCTGCGACGCGCCCGTCTCCGCCATCACGCGGTCGGCGACGGCACGGATCCGGTTGGCGACCATGCCGAGCAGCATGTCTCCCATGGCGTGACCCATCGTGTCGTTGACCGACTTGAAACGATCCAGGTCGATGAAGAACAGTGCGGCACTCGCGCCTGGCGCCATGTCGCTCAGAATGCGCTCGCAGGTGCGGCGGAAGTTGGTGCGGTTGGGCAGTGAGGTCACGGGATCGAACATCGCCAGCCGGTGCACGCTCTCCAGATTCGCACCGAGCTGCTGGAACAGGCCGTTCATCGCGTGCCCAAGCTGCGGCACATTCTCCCCGATCTCCTCAGGGATCTCGCCCTGTAGATCGCCCTGCGCGGCGCGAATCAGGCGCGCGATGGCGGCATCGATGGCGGAAGCGGTCGAGGCGATCGCGCGCTCGGCCGCGGCCCAGCACATCGCCGCGCACACAAGCGCTGGAATCAGCGCCCGCGAGACATTGTCCACGTCGATCTTACCGTTGGACGTCGCCACCAGCGCAAGGATGAAGGCGAACGCCCCCGCGCCCATCGCAAACACGATCGCGCGACTTTTGAGCGACACACCTTCCATCGCGATCCGGAGACTCCCCGCAGCAGCGGACAAAAATCGTCCGGGCGAGCAGCGTGTATCGCGAACAGAGGTTAAAATTTTCGTTGAGTGACCGCCACCGGCCTGGGTCTGCGGAGGATGATGTAGAGTGCTCCGGCACCCCCATGGCGCGGGTGCGCGCCACGTACCGCAGCGATCGCAGAGGCATGGCGCGAGCCGGCGAGCCAGTCCCCCACCGCCGCCCTGATCGCACCGCGCGCATGCGGCCGCTCGCTTTCGGCCCGTGGCGGTTTTCCTGTTACAAGCAGGACGAGCCGGTCACCGGCCCGGATCGCCTGATCGAGCGCGGTGTCCAGTAGCGCATAGGCGGAGTTCAGCGTGTGGCCGTGCAAGTCAATCGCGCAGTCGGGCGATACGAGGCCGCGCGAAAGCTGGCGGTCCCAACTCCCGTCAAGCGTGTTGCTCGGCGCGCGCGGCGGCTCGGGTTTCGGCGGCGGCGCGGGCTTGGGCGATGGCGTCTTGGGCACCTTGGCCTTTGGCTGCTTCACCGGCGGCGCGGGGGCAGCAGCCACGACCATCGGCACCTTCGGCGCGGCTCGCGGGCGGATCGGCCGCACGCTTTCCATCACCCGTGCCCAGAGCGCGGCTTCGTCCGGGGTCAGCGGGCGTTCGGCCACTAGGGAACCTGGCTGCCCCCGCCCGCCGAGAGGCGCGCCAGCGTGCCGACCGGCAACAGCAGGAACGCCGTACCGCGCGCCGACATGCCGCCGGCCGTCGCCCGCGCATCCTCGCCGGCGCCCCAGAAGGTGTCGAAACGGTTGCTCCCGCGAATCGCCCCGCCGGTATCCTGCGCGATCCACAGGCCGGTCGCATCGGTCCGGTCCATCGACAAGAAGACGGGCGCACCGAGCGGCACGAATTTGGGGTCGGCGGCAGCACTCACCCCGCCGGTCACCGGCAGGCCCAGCGCACCGAGCGGCGGCGTTTGCTGCTCGCGGAAGAACACATAACTCTTGTTCTCGCGCATGATCGCGGCGCCCTCCTCGGGGTGGCTGCGCAGCCATGCGACGATACCCTGCATCGATGCCTGACCGGGCTCGAGCAGGCCGCGCTGCCGCATCAGGGCGCCGATGCCGGTATAGTCGCGGCCATTCTGGCTGTCGTATCCGATCCGCATTATCGAACCGTCCGGAAGTTTCAGCCGCCCCGATCCCTGGACCTGGAGGAAGAACAGCTCGACCGGATCGGCCGCCCAGGCGATGACCGGCGCCCGCTGTGCCAGCGCACCCTGCTCGATCGCGGTCCGGTCGAAATAGGGCACGAAATTGCTGCCCTCGACGCGCCCGCGTATCTTCTTGCCCTTCAGGTCGTTGGTGAACAGGCCGAGATCGACATCGACCAGATCGGTCGGCCGCCCATAGATCGGCACCTCATATCCCGGCCGGCGGTTGCGTGATCCGGCGATCTCAGGCTCGTAATAGCCGGTCGCGAATGCCTTGCCATCGCCGACCTGCACCGCCTCGAACCACTGCGCGAAAAAGGCCCGCGCGCCGCCCGATCCGACGGCCGTCGCAGCCGAGCAAGCCGGCTGCCAGTCGCTGCCGCGCGTCAGGCCCGAGGCGTCGGCACGGCGTTGCAGGGTCGCGCAGGAGGTACGGAACGCGGCCAGCGCCCGCGCCGCCTGAGCCTCGCTGATCGGAAGCGACGCGATGGGAGGTCCGGCGAGCAGCCCGGCTTTCGCCGCAATTGCGGAACCGGGCGCGGTCACGGCGGTGGCTGGCGCGATCGGAGTCGCGGCGACAGGCTGACGTACCGGCGGTTCACTACGCGTGGACGGCCCAGCGGGCCGCGGCACGACACCGCCACTACAGGCACTCAACACCAGGGCGAGCGCGACGATCCCCGCGCGGCGCATGGCCGTCACGCTTCGTCGGTGTCGGCGAGCTTCCAGTTCGGATCGCTGCTCTTCAGCGTGCGGGCGAAGGTCCAGACGTCATGCGTCTCGACGGCATCGCTCATCGATCCGGCGACGAGATTGCCGTCGGCATCGCGGGTCACCGCGGCGATATCGGCGTCGAAGCGCACGGTGATGCGGGCGATCTTGCCGTCGAGCGAGGCGTCGGAGATCATCGCGCGCTCGATCGAGACGAGGCGGTTGTCGAGCACATGCCCGGCGGCGGCGCGCTCGGCGATGGCATCGGCAAAGGCACCGCGTACCTCGTCCTCGACCAGCCAGCCGAGCGTTTCCTCATCGCCCTTCCAATAGGCTTCGAGGATCATGCGATAGGCGGATTGGGCACCCTCGAGGAACTGAGCGACATCGAACCCCGATTCCGCCGCGACGATCGATCGAAGGCCCGCCTCGGCGCGCGGATCGATATTGCGATTCGCGACCTCGCGCGGCTCCTGTGCGGCCTCGATCGGACGCGGCAGCGGCGTTACCGGCGCGCGCTCCTCCGCAGGCTTGGGCAGCACCTGCTCATGCCCGGTTCGCTTGCCAAGAACCATGTACAGACGCAACGCCAGAAAGCCGGCGACCATCGCGAGAAGAACTACCAGGAACACCTTGCCTCCACTATCGGCTAATCATCTACATAGGCGTAACGCGCCAACGTTTCAAATGGCTCACGTCACGTTACCGGCAGCAGCCGTTGAACTGCCCGCCGCCCCCTGCTAGGCGCGCGGTCGCCGGCACGCCACAGGGGGCGGCCGATATTTCGATCTTCAAGGAATGGACTTTCGATGAGCGAGCAGGACGACGGCATCATCACGGGCACCGAGCCTCTTCCCAACGGCGCCGACACGGCGCCTGCGGCCGGTCTGATCCAGCAATATGTGAAGGACCTGTCGTTCGAGAACCCGAACGCGCCGGCGATCTTCCAGGTCCAGACCGCGCCGCAGATCGACGTCCAGTTCAACATCGGCACTGCCCAGGTCGGCGAGGAAATCCACGAAGTCGTGCTTCGCGTCGATGTTCGCGCCGAGACCGAAGGCCAGGTCGCTTTCATCGTCGAGCTGACCTATGCCGGGCTGTTCGGCCTGCGCAACATCCCGGCCGAGCATGTCCAGCCCTTCCTGCTGGCAGAAGCCCCGCGCCTGCTCTTCCCGTTCGCGCGCCGCGTGCTCGCCGATGCGGTCCGCGACGGCGGCTTCCAGCCGCTGCTGCTCGAGCCGATCGATTTCGCCGCCATCTATATGCAGCAGGCCGAGGCGCAGCAGCCCACCACCGGGGAAATCGGCACCGCCTGATTCCTTCGGGCCTGCGGGACCAGAACAGATGAACCTCACGCGCGCGCTGGGATCGATCGGGGGTCTCACCCTCGCCAGCCGCGTGCTGGGGCTCGTACGCGACTCGCTGTTCGTCCGCTTCGTCGGGGCGAGCTTCGCCTCGGACGCGTTCCTGGTCGCCTTCCGCCTGCCCAATATGTTCCGTGCCCTCTTCGCCGAGGGCGCCTTCTCCGCCGCGTTCATTCCGATGTTCAACCGCAAGGTCGCGGACAAGGATGGCCCCGGCCTGCCCGCCGGCGTCGCCTTTGCCGAGGATGCGCTGTCGGTCCTGTTGCCGGTCCTGATCGTGATGACGATCATCGTCGAGATCTTCGCCTGGCCGGTGACGCTGGCGCTGTCCGGCAAGTTCAACGGGATCAGCAACGATCAGTTCGCCTTCGCGGTCGAGCTGTCACGCTTCACCTTTCCCTATCTGCTGTTCATCAGCCTGGTGTCCCTGCTCGGCGGCATCCTGAATTCGCTGCACAAATTCTGGGTCAACGCCGCCGCCCCGATCCTGCTCAACCTCACGCTGATCGCGGCACTGCTGTTCTTTCACAATCACGATCCGTATCTGACCGCGCGGAACCAGGCGATCGCGGTCAGCGTCGCCGGCCTGCTGCAATTGCTCTGGCTGATCCATGCCTGCTGGACCAGCGGCGTGCGGCTGCGGCTCAAGCTCCCCCGCTTCAACCCCGACGTGAAGAAGCTGATGGCGCTGATCTGGCCCGCCGCCGCCGGCGCGGGCGCGGTGCAGATCAACCTCGTCGTCTCGACCATGCTCGCCGCCTCGCTGCTGCCGGCGGGATCGGTGACCTATATCTATACCGCGGACCGGGTGAACCAGCTGCCGCTCGGCCTGATCGGCATCGGGCTCGGCACCGTGCTGCTCCCGCTCATCTCGCGCCAGCTCGCCGCGGGCGAGGAAAAGGCGGCGATGGACTCGCAGAATCGCGGCATGGAACTTGCCCTGCTGCTCACCCTGCCCGCCACCGTGGCGCTGGTGCTGTGCGGCGGCCCGATCGTCGCCGCGCTGTTCGAACATGGCAAGTTCACCGCGCAGGATACGATCTTCACCGCGCAGGCGCTCTCCGCCTTCTCGATCGGGCTGCCCAGCTACATCCTCGTGAAGGTGCTGACGCCCGGCTATTATGCCCGGTCCGACACGAAGACGCCGGTGCGCTATGCGACGATCAGCATGGGGGTGAACCTGGTGCTCAACCTCGCCCTCATCGTGCCGCTGCAGCATATGGGCCCGCCGCTGGCGACCGCGCTTGCCTCCACCGTCAATGTCTTCCTGCTCTATCGCACGCTGCGCCTGCGGGGTCATTTCCAGCCTGATACGCGCCTGCTCCACCGCGCCTGGCGGCTCGCCGCGGCGGCGCTGGTGATGGGCGGCATCCTCTGGCTGCTGCAGGGCCTGCTCACGCCCTATCTCCATGGCAGCTGGGTCGTCCGCACCGGCGCCATGCTCGCGCTGGTCGGCGCAGGCTGCGTCGTCTATGCGGTCGCCACCTTCGTGCTGGGTGCCTTCACCCGGGACGATCTGGCCTTTCTCCGGCGCAAGCGCGCCAAATGATACAGGAATAACATGCGCGTCGTCTCCGGCATCCAGCCTACCGGCAACCTCCACCTCGGCAATTATCTCGGGGCGATCAAGCAGTGGGTCGCCCTCCAGGATCAGGTTGGGCAGGATTCGACGACGCCGGGCGAGGACTGCCTGTTCTTCCTGGCCGATCTCCACGCCTTGTCGCAGCCGGTCGTCGCCGCCGAGCTGACCGCCAATTCGATCGAGATGGCGGCGACCCTGCTCGCCTGCGGCATCGATCCGGATCGTTCGATCCTGTTCAACCAGGCCCGCGTGCCGGCACATAGCGAGCTTGCCTGGATCCTGGGCGGCACCGCCCGCATGGGCTGGCTCAACCGCATGACGCAGTGGAAGGACAAGGCGGGCAAGAGCGGCGAGAGCCAGAGCGTCGATCTGTTCACCTATCCGGTGCTGCAGGCGGCCGATGTGCTGCTCTACCAGGCGACTCACGTGCCCGTCGGCGAGGACCAGAAGCAGCATCTCGAGCTGGCGCGCGACATCGCGACCAAGTTCAACAATGATTTCGGGGTCGAGCTGTTCACCCTGCCCGAGCCGTTCATCTCCAAGGCGGCGCCGCGGATCATGTCGCTGCGCGACGGCAGCGCGAAGATGTCCAAGTCCGACCCCTCGGATGCGTCGCGCATCAACCTTGTCGATGGCGACGACTTGATCGTGCAGAAGCTGAAAAAGGCGAAGACCGATCCCGAGCCCCTGCCCGAGACTTTTGCCGGGCTGGCCGAACGGCCCGAGGCGAAGAACCTCGTCACCATCTATGCGGCGCTTGCCGACACCACGACCGACGCGGTGATGGCCGAGTTCGGCGGCAAGGGCTTCGGCACGTTCAAGCCCGCGCTGGCCGATCTGGCGGTGGCGAAGCTCGGTCCGATTCGCGACCGGTTGACGGCGCTGCTCGGCGATCGCGCGGCGGTCAGCGCCGTGCTGGCCAGCGGCGGCGCGCGCGCCAATGCCCTTGCCGCGCCGACCCTGGCGGCGGCGCAGCGCGCGGTGGGCTTGCACGTCTGATTTTCCGCTCCCATCTTGATGGCAGGGCGGTTTCCTGAAGGGATTTGCATCCGGTCATTCAACCGCTATTCATAACGGCCGCAGCACAATTGCAACCGACTGAAGTTTCTATGCTTTTACCCGTTACCTGACATTCTGCCGTTCTCCACACCTCCCTTCGCCAAGGTCGCAAGCCAATGAAGATGTTTCCCATCGCCGCCGTCGCCCTGCTCGCGCTGGGCGGCTGCGCAACGCCGTTCAATGCCCGGGTTTCCCGCTTCCAGCAGCTCCCGCAGGCGCAGGGGCAGAGCTTCGTGGTCAAGGCGATGGACCCGCGACTCGATGGCGGTATCGAATTCGGCCAATATGCCCAGCTCGTATCGGCCAAGCTCTCGGCTCAGGGCTATCAGCCTGCCGCCGACCCGTCGCGCGCCGATCTGGTCGTGAAGATCGGCTATGAGGTCGACAAGGGCCGTGAGAAGGTCGTGAGCACGCCCGGATTCGGCGGCTTTGGTGGGTACGGCTTTGGCGGCTACGGCCCCTATCGCGGCGGCTTCGGTTATGGCGGCTTTGGCGGCGGTCGCTTCGGCTATTATGGCCGCAGCCGCTTCGCCTTCGGCTTCAACGACCCATTCCTGTTCGACAATGACGTGTCGAGCTTCACCGTCTATACCAGCGAGCTGGACCTGCGCATCGACCGCGCCGACAACGGCAAGAGCGTGTTCGAAGGGACCGCCAAGGCCCAGTCGCGCAGCGACGACCTGCCCTATCTGGTCCCGCGCCTGGTCGAGGCGATGTTCACCGGCTTCCCCGGCAATTCGGGCGAGACGGTGAAGATCACGATCGCACCCGAGAAGAAATAAGCCTTTTCAAGCCTCTCCCCTTCCGGGGAGACCCTCTGCAGCGCTACCGACAACAGAAAAAGGCGGGCATCAGGCCCGCCTTTTTTCGTTGGCCCTCCCCTTGCGGGGCTACGGGATAGAAGATCAGCCCTCGAGTTCGCGCAGCAAGGTCCGCACCGCGCCGTCGATCTCGCGATCCTTGTCGCGCAGTTCCTCGATGCGGCGTACCGCATGGATCACCGTCGAATGGTCGCGCCCGCCGAACTTGCGGCCGATCTCGGGCAGAGAGCGGGTCGTCAGGCGCTTGGCCAGGTACATGGCGATCTGGCGTGGGCGGGCCACCACCACGGCGCGGCGTGCCGAGACGAGGTCGATCGGCTTCAGTTCGAAATGCGCCGATACGGCACGCTGGATCTCGTCGATCGTCACCCGGCGCTCGGCCCCGCGCAGCACTTCGCCGAGCGTCGCCACCGCGAAGTCCATGTCGATCGTGTCGCCGGTTAGCTGCGCATAGGCGACCAGCCGGTTGAGCGAGCCTTCCAGGTCGCGGATATTGGCCGTGATACGGGTCGCCAGCAGGTCAAGCACCTCGGCCGGGACCTTGGCGTCGGGCAGGTCGACCAGTTTGCGTGCCAGCACCGCACGGCGCAGCGCGGCGTCGGGCGCCTTGATATCGGCGACCAGGCCGACCGACAGGCGCGACGTGATACGTGCCTCGACCCCGTCGAGCCCCTGGGGGCAGCGGTCGGCGCTGATCACGAGCCGCTTGCCCGCCGCCATCACCTCGTTGACGGTGTGGAAGAATTCCTCCTGGGTCGCGTCCTTGCCGGCGATGAACTGAAGATCGTCGATCATCAGCAGATCGGCAGCACGCAACCGGGCCTTGAAGCTGTGCGTGTCGCGCGCGCGGAGCGCCTGCACGAAGTCGAACATGAAGCGTTCGGCCGACATCAGGATGACGTTCGCGCCCGGGCACGCCTCGAGATAGGCGGCGCCGATCGCATGCATCAGATGGGTCTTGCCCTGCCCCGTGCCGCTGTGGAGGAACAACGGGCTGAAACGCGGCTTGCCGGCTTCCGCCAGCGCCTTGGCCGCGTTGAAGGCAACCCGGTTGGACTGGTCGACCACGAACCGGTCGAAGGTGAAGCGCGGGTCGAGCGCCGGGCGCGCAGATGCTGGTGCCGGGATTGCAGCTACGGGAGCCTCAGGGGCAGCGGCAACGACGGTAAGCACCGCTGGCGCAGCCTTGGCCGAGCGGGTCTCGATCGAGACGCTGCGGACCTCGGGCAGGATCGCACGGAATTCCTGGAACAGCCGGTCGGCGTAATGATTGCGAACCCAGTTGGTCATGAAGGCAGACGGCAGCGCGAGGCGAATCATATGGGACTCGGCATCGTCGATCAACTCGATCGGCTTCAGCCACTGGTCGAACAGGCGCACGCCGGCAGATTCGCGCAGATGCGCACGTACGGTGCCCCACGCTTTTGCGGCATCACTCAACCGAGCCGCCTCTCCGGTAACAGTCCCCGCCAACACTCGATCCTTCTCCCGGTGCCGGGACATACACGTCCCGGGCCGCCTGAACTCAAACAGACAAGCCTCCCCCCAGCCGGAATCGCAGTCCGCCTGACTTCGAAGGTCTCAATAGAGTCGCGAGACGGAAAGTCTGCGCGGCGAAGGTCGATTATGAAGATCAAACCGAGTCGGGCAAGAGCCGCACACGTAACAAAACCGAAATAAACGGGATTGACTCGGAATAGCGCAAGGATTCCCGTCGAGAATCTTACAAGCAGTTGGAAATGCTGTGTAATGTTAGTCGGACTGCCAACTGGCCGCTGCGAATCGCGGTGAATCCTGACTTTTCAGGATTCGGGTATGGTTCAGTCCAAAACGACATCATTTTTGCGCAGCGCGGCCATGGTCAGTTTGAGCGCACACGACAAAAAACCCGCCGGGATAATCCCAGCGGGTCGTTGTTCCGACCGATCGACTCAGATCAGGCGAGCGCGGTAAGACGCTTGGTCAGGCGCGAGAACTTGCGCGAGGCGGTGTTCTTGTGAAGCACGCCCTTCGCAACGCCCTTGGCCAGCTCGGGCTGCATCGCTGCAACTGCCGCGCTAGCGGCATCCTTGTCGCCCGACGCCAGTGCGGCCTCGGCCTTCTTCACGAAGGTCCGGATCCGGCCGACCCGGTTACCGTTAACTTCAGCGCGACGTGCGTTGCGCCGAATTCGCTTTTTCGCCTGTGGCGTGTTCGCCATGAAGCCCTCTGATCTGAAATAAAGAAAGGGCGCGGACGGCAAAGCCCGCAGCCCCGGAAAGCGCGCCTCTTACCCACCAAGAGTGAGTCGGTCAACGCCCGATGATACCTACGTGACGATTCAGTTTTGCCCCGCCGGTTCCGCGCGCCCGAACCTGACCGTTGGCTGATCGCCGCCCCTGTCGAGAACTCAAGCCCCTGGACGACAGGGTTTGGGTGATTAGCCAACTGGCAGCTTGCCGGCGGCGTAAACAGGAAGGCCAACTTTGAATTGCCGATCGTGCCCAAGACGGCTCCCGATCAGCTCAAGACTATCAGCGTCGCTGATGTGAGCGTCGGCTTTTGCTGAAACCCGCCATTCGGTTCGCGCAAACCTCCGGTCGGCTTTGCGCCCAATTGCAGTCGTTCGACGCGTTCGCCGGGCTCTCCGGAAGCTGCCGTCGTGAGCCTGTTCTGCCGCGCCGGTTTCCCGCAAGCACTGCCATCAAAGCCGACGTATTTCGCGAGATAAGCTCATCATCGGTTTAGCTAACCAGCATCAACCGGGCTTGCTCCGGCGGAACTAGCCGGATGACCAACCATATCGCTTGGCGTGATATGCCAATCGATTGGCGGGAAGCGCCAATGCTGAGAAGCAGCAGGCCCCTTAGCAGGACTTCACGGCCACGGACGTCGGTCCCGGCCAGATGGAGTCAGACACATGAACAATCTCATCAAGGATGCCCTGCTGATCCCGGTCGGCGACTCCTCCCAGACGATCTCAATCAGCCCGGTGGTCCTCGAAGTGAAAGATCGACCGATCCCCCTCGAACTGCGCATCACGGCGCCCGTGACCGGTGATAATCTGCCGGTGATCCTGCTTTCGCATGGCCATGGGCCGTCGCTCTACCTTCCGTCGAAAGACGGCTACGGACCGCTCGTCAACTTCTACGCGCAGCATGGCTTCGTCGTGATCCAGCCGACGCACCTCAATTCGAAAGTCGCTGGCATGCCGGCCGACGCTGCGGGCAGCCCGCTCTTCTGGCGCTCGCGGGTCGAGGACATGACTGCCATCATCGACCAGCTCGACACGATCGAGGCCGCGGTCCCGGCGATTGCTGGCCGCATCGATCGCAGTCGCATCGCCGTCTTCGGGCACTCGATGGGCGGGCACACGGCAGGCGTTTTGCTCGGCGCGCGGCTGACCGATCCGAACGATCCGAACGCGCAGAATGTCGACATGCGCGAGCCGCGCATCGTGGCGGGAATCATGCTGACGGCGCCGGGCAATGGCGGGGCTTCGCTGAGTGAGATGGCGGCGAGCCGCTACAGCTTCTTCAACCCCGACTTCTCGCATCTGACCACGCAGACGCTGGCGGTCGTCGGCGACGAGGACGCCTCTGCGCACCTGACCGTCCGTGGTCCGGCATGGCATGCCGACGCCTTCTATGACAGCCCAGGGGCTGACGCACTGCTGACCATGATCGGCGGCAAGCACGGCCTCGGCGGCATCGCCGGCTATGACGCCAGGGAAACCGACGACGAGGACCCTGAGCGCATGGAGATCGTCCTCCGAACGACATGGGCCTATCTGCGCTCCGCCTTGTACGAGGGCGACGACGCCTGGACGGTGGCGACGCAAGCGCTCGCCGCGCATTGCGCAGGTCGCGCCCGGGTCGAGCTGAAGTGACATGAGCAGGCCGGACCACGCCGCACGACAGGCGCGGTCCGGCCCACAAGGTAAGGCCGCGACGCAGCACGACACGTCGCGGCCTTGACCGTCGAACCAACCTGGGCTCTCGTGATGGTGCCGAAGATGACCAATAGCATTCCCGACAAGTGCCGCCTGCAGCAGTCCTTCTGGTCGGCGATGGAGGCGACCGGGCTGAGTCCGGTCGCGGTGCTGCGCCAGGCCCGCCTGCCCGTGACACTGCACCTCGATACCCGGCGCTTCGTGAGCACCGCGCAACTCTTCTCGCTGTGGACCGCGATGTCGGACCTTGCGGGATATCCGGACTATTGGCTCCGCTTCGTTCAGGCGACGGAATCGGTAGGGCATCAGGCCATGTTCGTGGCCGCGTGCCACGCCTCCAATTTCCGCGACGGCATCCGGCGCGTCGCGCGGTTCAAACAGTTTACGATGCCCGAGCGGATCGCGGTCGAGGAGCTCGGTTCGGAGGTCCACATCCACAAACAGTGGTTTCACGCCAGGGCGGTGGAGCCGGACCTCTCGGTCGATGTCAGCTTTGCATTCCTGCTGTCGCTTGGCCGGCGCGGGACCGGCCAACGGCTGACCCCGCTCCGTCTGGAGCTGACTCGGAACGGCATGCAGACGGCGGGACAGGACAGCTTCTTCGGGTGCCCGATCGTCTGTGGAAAAGGGCGCGACACCCTCGTGTTGAAGGCGTCCGATCTCGATCTTCCGTTTCCCGGACACAATGCCGAGCTGATCGAAATCATTACCCCCGCGCTGGAGGAAAGCTTCGGTCGTCTAATGCCACGCAGTTCGTTCTCGGAACAGGTCAAGGCAGTGCTGAAGCGCGGCTTCGCGAGCGGGCGCCCCGAGGTATCGGCCGTGGCGCGTGACCTCGGGACCAGCGAACGCACGTTGCAGCGGCGCATAACCGACGAGGGGGGCAGCTTCCGCGCGCTGGTCCAGGAAGCGCGAAAGGAGTTGGGCCGCAAACTGCTCTCCGACCCATATGCTGACGTAGCGGAGGTCGCCTGCATCCTCGGCTTCCAGGACACCACCTCATTCTACCGGGCGTTCCGCAGCTGGGAGGGCGTTACTCCACAGGCCTGGCGGAGCCGCAACGCCGTGATACAGCCAAGCTGAGGCGGCAAGACCGCTTTATGAGTTTACGACCTTTAGGTCACGGCCGTGCGACGGTCAGGATCAGTTGCCCCCGTTGTACGTCCAGGATCGTGTCGCCGCGCGACAGGAAGCCATTGCCGAGCAGGCCATCGGCCCTATCCTGCGCATAGCCGCTGTCGATCGGCACGCTTTTGGCGGTTACGGCGCCCATCCGAAAATCGGCCCGGGCGGCCCGCGTCGCGCGCGTGATGCCGTCCGCGGTTACCTGGGATCCGCTCGATATGGCGGCACCTGCCGGCAACAGGCGATCGAACACGGCATCGGTCAACCTGACCGTACCGCTCGATCCGAGGTCGATCTTGAGGCGCACCGGTCGCCCGTTGACCTCGGCTGCGACCTGGTTGCCGTTCTCGACGGGAACGGCGATGGCCCCTGCGCCGGGCGTGATGCCGCCGCTTGCGACGATCGATACCTGCCGCTTGCCCGGCCGCACCATGACCGCGACGCGGTTCAACACGTCCCCGCCGATCACCGCCGCGATCGGCCGGCCAAGCGCCGCCGACATCCGGGCAAGGTCGATGGCGGGCATCTGGCCTTGCGCTGTCAGCGTATGCGGCAAGGTGAGCGCCACGCCTTCGGCCATACGCGCGGGGAGGCGCGACCGTCCCGTGCTGGCGCCAAGGCCGGAGTCCCGAAGCTCGATGCCTGCACGCCGGGCGAGGCCCGCATCCACGACCGTTCTGTCGGTGCCGTTGTCGAGCAGGACGGTTGCCGGTTGCCCGAACAGCGTCGCTTGAACCAGGATGACGCCCCTGACCGTCTCATAGGGCAGCGGTGCCCAGCCGTCGCCCTGCACCAGATGGACGGCGAAGGTCTGCCCCTGCGCCTCGCTGCTCGACGCTTGCGGAACGGCCTGGAGGCTTGCGATCCCGGCAAGGAACAGGCCGGTCAGCGAACGATCCATCGCCACGCCTCCTACCTCCTAGGAACGACCGGAGCCCTGTGCTGCCGCGATCAATGCTGCAATGTCATGGCCCATGATCGTCAGCCCCTCGATATTGGCGTCGGCAATCGTCACCCCGGCCAGGTTCACGTCAGCGAACGACGCGCCGGCAAGCGTTACATCGCTGAACGAGGCGCCCGACAGGTTGCAATCGACGAAGCGTGCGCCGGCCAGGTCGCAATCGCGAAATGCGGCGCCCGCCAATGCCTCGTTCTCGAAAATGCGGTCGCTCATCACTGTTCCTTCATTCAGCGCTGACATTTCGGGCACCAGAAGGTCGAGCGGCCGCCTTCGCTGTAGCGCTCGACCTTGCCGCCGCAGTCGCACGGCTCGCCCTCGCGACCATAGACCTGCCATTGCTTGGAGAAATAGCCGAGTTCGCCATCGGGCCGGGCATAGTCGCGCAGCGACGATCCGCCGGCCTCGATCGCCGCATCGAGCACGGTGCGGACTGCCGCGACGAGTCGGTCCAGCCGCGCCAGCGATATCTGGCCCGCGGGCCGCATCGGCGCGATGCGCGCGACATGCAGCGCCTCGCACACATAGATGTTGCCGAGTCCCGCGACGATTCGCTGGTCGAGCAGCATCAGCTTGATCGAGGCGATTCGTCCATCGAGCGCTTTCAGCAGATAGCGCGCGGTGAAATCCGGCCCGAGCGGCTCGGGTCCCATCGCGAGGAAAGGCGGATAGCTTGCAAGCGACTCGGTCGGCACCAGATCGAGCGAGCCGAATCGCCTCGGATCGTTGAGCGCGAGGCGATGCGTGGCCGTCTCGACGATCAGGTGATCGTGCGGCAGCACCTCGCTCGGATCGACTCGCCAGCGGCCCGACATGCCGAGATGGAAGATGGCCGTGTCGCCGCGATCGGTATCGATCAGTCCATATTTGGCGCGCCGCCCAAGCCCAGTCACCACCGCGCCGGTGAGCCGCTGGCCGAGATCGGCGGGGAACGGCCGGCGCAGGTCCGGTCGGCGCATCTGGATCAGGGTGATCCGCTGGTCCTGCAACACCGGGCGAAGCCCGTTGACGGTGGTTTCGACTTCGGGAAGCTCTGGCATGGTAAGCATAGCGCTAGGTTGCGTTTGCTCCGCCCACAAGCGTTGGCTAGAGCGACCGCCATGAACGACACCGTTTCCTTCGGCTATGAAGACGTGGCCCCCGAGGAAAAGACGCGCCGGGTCGGCGGGGTCTTTTCGAGCGTGGCGTCACGCTACGACATCATGAACGACGCGATGTCGGGGGGTATGCACCGGCTGTGGAAGGATCGCTTCGTCCGCCGCGTGAAACCGCGCGAGCGCGAACAGATTCTCGACATGGCCGGCGGCACCGGCGACATCGCCTTCCGCCTGGCAAAGTCCGGCGCGTCGGTGACGGTCGCCGACATCAATCCGCAGATGCTCGAAGTCGGCATGGAACGCGCGCAGAAGCGCGGCATCGACGGCCTGGTCTGGACCGAGGCCAATGCCGAGACGCTAGTTTTCCCCGACCGCTTCTTCGACGCCTACACCATCGCCTTCGGCATCCGGAACGTGACCGACATCCCCAAGGCCCTGCGTGAGGCACATCGCGTGCTGCGCCGGGGCGGGCGCTTCTTCTGCCTCGAATTCTCGACCACGCTGTGGCCGGGGTTCGCCGATATCTACGACACCTATTCGCACAAGGTCGTGCCGAAGGTCGGCCAGCTGCTCGCCCAGGACGGCGACAGCTATCGCTACCTGATCGAATCGATCCGCCGCTTCCCCGACATGCCGACCTTCGAACGCATGATCGGCGAGGCCGGCTTCGTTCAGACCAAGGTCGAGCCGATGCTGGGCGGGCTGGTCGCGATCCATAGCGGCTGGAAGATTTGATGATCAGCCTGTTCCCCGGCGAAGGCCGGGGCCCAGTTCCGGAACGGGCTTTGGGTGGGCACGGCGTTTCGTTGCGGCAATCTTCCCAACCGGGCTCCGGCCTCCGCCAGGGAACGACAGCATGACCGCACCCGCCGTGCATCTCTGGCGACTCCTGAAATGGGGTCGTATCCTCGCGCGTCACGGCGCGCTTCGTGGGATCGAGCGTGACCCCAACACGCCGACGCGCATCCGCCGCCTCGTCCGTGTCGCCCGTGTCGGCGCGCGTGTGCCGAAAACCCCGGCCTATGCCGATGCGCTGCAGGCGATCGGTCCGGCCGCGATCAAGCTTGGCCAGACGCTCGCAACCCGGCCCGACATCGTGGGTGAAGCGGCGGCCAAGGATTTGCTGCGCCTCCAGGACTCGTTGCCGCCCCTGCCCTATGAGACGATCTACGCCGCGATGACGCGCGCGTTCGGGCGCCCTCCCGAGGATCTGTTCGCGTCGATCGATCCCGTCCCGGTCGGCGCAGCCTCGATCGCCCAGGTGCACAGCGCCATCACCACCGACGGCCGTCGAGTCGCGGTCAAGGTGCTGCGCCCCGGCGTCGAGGAAGAATTCGCCCGCGCGATCGACACCTATCAATGGGCTGCGGCACAGATCGAGGGGCTCGGCGGCGAGCTGTCGCGGCTTCGCCCCCGCCTGGTGATCGAAACCTTCAAGCGCTGGACCGCGCGCGAGCTCGACCTGCGGCGCGAGGCGGCATCGGCGTCGGAACTGGCCGAGGCGATGGCAGCCCAGCCCGATTTCATCGTGCCCGCGATCGACTGGCAGCGAACGACCAGCAAGGCGCTGACCATCGCCTGGGTCGACGGCATCAAGATCTCCAATCGCGCGGCGCTGGTCGAGGCGGGATATGACCTGCCCAAGCTGGCCAACACGCTGGTCCATGCGTTCCTGCGCCAGGCGATAGCCGAGGGTTTCTTCCACGCCGACATGCATCAGGGCAATCTGTTCGCCCTGCCCGACGGACGCATCGCCGCGATCGATTTCGGCATCATGGGTCGGATCGACCGCCGGGCGCGAGTGTGGCTGGCGGAGATCCTCTACGGCCTGATCACCGGCAATTATAAGCGCGTCGCCGAGATCCATTTCGAGGCGGGTTATGTGCCCGCGCACCACAATGTCGCCGAGTTCGCGACGGCGCTGCGTGCCGTCGGCGAGCCGATGCGCGGGCTTGCGGTCAAGGACATGTCGATCGGCATGATGCTCGACGGTCTGTTCAACATCACCCGCGACTTCGACATGCAGACCCAGCCGCACCTTCTCCTGCTGCAGAAGACGATGGTGATGGTCGAAGGCGTGGCGACCAGCCTAGACCCCGACATCAACCTGTGGGATTCGGCCGCGCCGTTCGTGCGCGAATGGATCAGGACCGAGCTTGGCCCGGAAGCGGCGGTGGCCGACCGGATCATCACCGATCTGCGCACCCTGGCCCGCCTGCCCGACCTCATCCGCAATATCGAGCTGCGCTATCCGGCGCCGGGCGGCGCCCCCCCTGCCCCGCCGCTCAAGGAGATCGAGGTCGTTCGCATCGGGGGGGGCTGGCGTTATGCCGCAATCGCCGTCGTCAGCGCGCTCGCGGCGGTCGCAGCAACCTTGTTGGTCCGCTAGCATGAGGCAGCCCGCCGCGTTGCCGCGCCCGATTCAACATCGGGTGTCGTCGTCGCAGCGTGGTGGGAACGGGATGCACCATTGGTCCCGGACCGTTGTTTCCCCTGTTCGTGGATGTTTGACGATGTCTCGTTCCTTTTCGGCGCCTTGCAGCGGAAGAAAAATAGCGACGCATCGAACAGCGGGGAAACACGCCGGAATTTCTCCGACTCCGGCATCGACTCGCCCCGCCTGCCGCCAACCCATCATGGAACGGCGCTAAGTCTTGGCACGCCCGCATGCCCCGCTCTGGCTCACCGCCCCCACCCGCTTTGCAGGACTGAAGCGGAGTACCGCGCAGATCCTGCTCGCGCTGCTTGCCGTCCTGCTCGTCGCCAGCCTGTCGGCGCTGGTCAGCGCAGGTCCCCCACCCGTCAGCCATGATCCGGCCCAGCGCGCCGACGACGAGGCCGATGTCATGCTGTACGAGACGATCGTCGCAGGGCTGCGCGGCGGTGGCGATTATTATACCGTGACGGCGCAGGCATTGCGCACCGGCAATTATCCGCTGAAGCCCTTCGTCACCTTCCGCCTGCCGACTCTCGCCATGGTGCAGGCGGCGATGCCGCCGATCGTGACGGTCGTGCTGCTCTACGCGCTGGTCGCGGCGGTGATGCTCGCCTGGTTCATCAGGCTGCGCCCGGCCTTTGCGCGGGCTCCGCCACTCGCCATCGCGATGGTGCTGCTGACTGGCGGGATGATGGCGTTCGTCCAGCCCGAGCTGGCCAGCTTCCACGAGATATGGGCCGGCCTGCTGATCGCGCTGTCGCTTGCGCTGCGACGGCGCGACCGCTGGGTCGAGGCAGTCGCGTTCGGCCTGATCGCGATGCTGATCCGCGAAACGGCTGCCCTCTATGTCGGGATCATGGTTGCTCTGGCCTTTGTCGAGGGCAATCGCCGCGAGGCGATCGGCTGGGGCGTCGCCGTCGCGGTGTTCGCGGTGGTCGTCGCCTGTCATGCGCATGCGGTGGGGCTGGTCGTCCGCCCGATCGATCCTGCATCGCCCGGCTGGGCGGGCATGCTCGGCTTCGGCTTCTTCGTGAAGACCATGACCCTGTCGACCGCGCTCAATCTTGCCCCGGCCTGGCTCGGGGCGCTGCTGATCGCCTTCGCCCTGTTCGGCTGGGCAGGATGGGATAGCGAAATCGCGCTGCGGACTCTTGCGACGTTCGCGGCCTATGCGGTGCTGCTGAGCCTGTTCGGGCGCACCGACACCTTCTATTGGGGGTTGATGATCGCGCCCACGATCCTGGTCGGCCTTGCCTTCGTGCCCGATGCCCTGCGTGACCTGGTCGCCGCGGCGCGCGACAAGCGACGGATCATCGTGACGCGAATGGTCAGATAGGAACAAGCGATGAAGATCCTGCTCATCGTCGGTGGTGGCATTGCCGCCTACAAGGCCTGCGAGCTGATCCGGTTGTGCCGCAAGGCGGGCATCGAGGTGAAGTGCGTGCTCACTGCGGGCGGCCAGCATTTCGTCACCCCGATGACCCTCGCCGCGCTTTCCGAGAACCAGGTCTACACCACCCTGTGGGACCTGAAGGACGAAGCCGAGATGGGCCATATCCAGCTCAGTCGCGAGGCTGACCTGATCGTGATCGCGCCGGCCACGGCCGACCTGATGGCGAAGATGGCCGCCGGCATCGCCGACGATCTGGCGACGACCCTGCTCCTCGCGACCGACAAGGCGGTGCTCGCCGCTCCGGCGATGAACGTGCGTATGTGGGGTCATGCCGCGACCCGCCGCAACGTCGCGACCCTGCGCGGCGACGGCGTCACCGTGATGGAACCGGACGAAGGCCCGATGGCGTGCGGCGAATATGGCCCCGGCCGCCTGCCCGAGCCCGAGGTGATCCTCGCGGCGATTCAGCGGGCGCTGTCCGCCTCGTGACCCTCGCCGGCAAACATATCCTGGTCACCGCGGGGCCGACTCATGAGCCGATCGACCCGGTGCGCTACCTCGCCAACCGCTCGTCGGGGCGGCAGGGTTTCGCGATAGCCGGAGCGCTCGCGAAGCTGGGGGCGACGGTGACGCTGGTCGCAGGGCCGGTCACGCTCGACACACCGGCCGGCGTCGACCGGGTCGATGTAGAAACCGCGATGGAGATGGCCAATGCCGTCGCGCAGGCACTCCCGGTCGATGCCGCGGTGATGGTCGCCGCCGTCGCCGACTGGCGGGTCGATACCGCCGGCCAGAAGATCAAGAAGGGCGTGATGCCGCCCGTGCTTCATCTCGTCGAGAATCCGGACATCCTCGCCATCCTGGCCAAGAGCCCCCGTCGCCCGGGCCTGCTGATCGGCTTCGCCGCCGAGACCGAGCATGTCATCGAGAACGCCACCGCCAAGCGCGCACGCAAGGGCGCCGACTGGATCGTCGCCAACGACGTGTCGGGCGACGTGATGGGCGGTACCGCCAATGCGGTGCACATCGTGACGGCGGACGGCGTGGAAAGCTGGGACCGCCTGCCCAAGGAAGAGGTGGCCGAGCGGCTGGCGGCACGCATCGCCGACGCCCTCACCTCTCGTTCAGGCTGACGGTGCGACTGTGCTTTTCTTCACGCGCCCCAACAACAGCCCTTTCGGCAAGCCCTGGGCGAACCATATTGTGAGACCATGACCGACCCGATCACCATCGCTCTCAAGCGCCTTCCCCATGGCGCCGGCCTGCCCGCGCCGGCCTATGCCACTGACGGCGCCGCCGGCATGGACGTCGTATCGGCGGAAGATGCGGTGCTTGCACCGGGCGCCCGCGCCGCCATCGCGACCGGCTTCGCCATGGCCATCCCGCCAGGGTATGAGGTGCAGGTCAGGCCGCGCTCAGGTCTGGCGCTCAAGCATGGCATCACCTGCCTCAACACGCCGGGCACGATCGACAGCGACTATCGCGGCGAGGTGAAGGTCATCCTCGCCAATCTCGGCAGCGAGGATTTCGTCATCGCCCGCGGCGACCGGATCGCTCAACTGGTTCCGGCCCCGGTCCAGCGCGCCGTGCTGGACGAAACCGACACGCTGGAGGATACCGCGAGGGGAGCCGGAGGATTCGGCTCGACTGGGCGCTGATGCTGCTTTTCCTCCTCCTGCAGGCGACCGCACCGGCGGTGCCGACCGACTGGTCCGCGCTTGCCCCGCTGCCTTATGCGACTCCGCCGCAGATGACCGCGCCGCTCGCGCGTTTCGTGGCCGACGAGATTGCGGCCGGTCGCTGCGTGCAGCCGAAGCCGGCCGATGGCCATTATGTCGTGAAGGTCGATGTGGCTGCGCTGGTCGACGGCGATGGCGAGATCCGCCGCGCCGTGCCCCGCGCGATCAACTGCCCGACCGTCGAGCAATATAGCGCCGGCCTCGTCGTCAGCTTCGCCCGCGCCAATCTGCAATCCCACGCCGGTGCCGCCGATACCTGGTACCGTGCGACGATCGTCTACGACTGGCACGGATGAGCCTGACCGACGCCGAGCTCGAGCGGTACGCGCGCCACATCGTGCTGAAAGAGGTCGGCGGTGCCGGCCAGCAGCAGCTGCGCCGCGCGACCGTCGCGATCATCGGTGCCGGCGGCATCGGCTCGCCCGCGATCCAGTATCTTGCGGCAGCGGGCGTCGGCCGCCTGATCGTGATCGACGACGACACTGTCGATCTGTCCAACCTCCAGCGCCAGACGCTGTTCGGCGGTAACGATATCGGCGCACCCAAGGTAGAGGCGGCGGCACAGGCGGTCGCGCGGCTCAACCCGGGCGTGACGATCGAGGCGCGGCGCGCGCGGATCGATGTCGGCAATGCGCAGGATCTCATCCTGGGCGCCGATATCGTCATCGACGGCACCGACAATTTCGCCACCCGGCTCGCGGTCGCCGACGCCGCCCTGGCCATGCATATCCCGCTTGTCTCGGCTGCGGTCGGCCAGTTCGAAGGGCAGCTCGGCGTGTTCCGGGGTTGGGAGGCCGACAAGCCCTGCTACCGCTGCTTTGTCGGCTCCGATCCCGACCGGCCGGAGACGAGCTGCGCCGAGGCGGGCGTGCTGGGCGCGATGACCGGGGTGATGGGCAGCCTAGCCGCGCTCGAGGCAATGCGCAGCATCGTCGGGTTCGGCGAGGACAGCGCGGGCAAGCTGCTGCTCGTCGATGCGCTCGCCTTCCGCTTCCGCACCATCGCCCTGCCCAGGGACCCGGGCTGTTCGGCATGCGGTTAGCCTGGTCTTAAGCCAATCAGTCTAGGGGCGTGGGCATGTCCGCTGAATCTCCCAAGGTCCTGGTCATCTTCGGCACCCGTCCCGAAGCGATCAAGCTGTTCCCCGTCGTCGCCGCGCTAAAGCGGATCCCTGGCCTGACGGTGCGCACTTGCGTCACCGCCCAGCATCGCGGCTTGCTCGACCAGGTTCTCAGCATCGCCGGCCTGTCCCCCGACATCGATCTCGACCTGATGGAGCCGGGCCAGTCGCTGGACCGCCTCACCGCGCGCCTGCTGACGGGTCTCGGCGAGGTGATGGATGCGGAGAAGCCCGACCGCGTCATCGTGCAGGGCGACACCGCCACCGCGATGGTCGGTGCGCTTGCCGCCTATTACCGCAAGACGCCGGTCAGCCATGTCGAGGCGGGGCTTCGCTCGGGCGACATCTGGCAACCCTGGCCCGAGGAAGTGAACCGTCGCATCGTCGCGCCGATCGCAGACCAGCATTTCGCCCCGACCGATACCGCCGCCGCCGCGCTGAAGCGCGAGAATATCGATCCGGCGACGATCCATGTGACGGGCAACACCGTGATCGACGCCCTTCACGCAACCCGCGCCCGCCTGGCCGAGGACCCTTCGCTCGCCGCCGGGCTCGACGAGATCGCCGCGCGTTTCGCGGGCAAACGCATGATCCTGGTGACCACCCATCGCCGCGAGAATTTCGGCGACGGCATGGCCAATATCGCCCGGGCGCTGGGCCGTATCGCCGACCGGCCGGACACCGCGATCCTGTTTCCGGTCCACCCCAATCCCAATGTCGTATCGGTAATGGACGAGATGTTGGGTGACCGGCCCAATATCGCCCGCATCGATCCGCTCGATTATCCTCATTTCGTCCGCGCGCTCGGCCTGTGCGAGATCGCATTGACCGATTCGGGCGGCGTGCAGGAGGAAGCACCCGCGCTGGGCAAGCCGGTGCTCGTCATGCGCGAGACGACCGAGCGCCCCGAAGGCGTCGTTGCCGGCACCGCGAAGCTGATCGGCACCGACGCCGACCGGATTGTCGCCGAGGTGGCAACCCTGCTCGATGATCCCGCCGCCTATGCGGCAATGGCACGCGCGCATAATCCCTTCGGTGATGGCAACAGCAGCGCGCGGATCGCCGACATCGTCGGAAAAAGCCTTATCTGACCAGGATGCGGGCTCGGTCGCCGAATGCGGCCATGACCTGCCCCTCTGCTTTCGATCCGCGATGCTTGGTATTTCGCCAGCGGAAGCCGGTATTGGCGGCCGTTGCTTTACATTGGTCGCAGAAATACCGCCCGTTTCTGGACGCGGCTTCGTTTTTCATTCAGGACAGCACCCAATGTGGAACGCGCCCGGTCGAATCGGGCAAAAAAATACAGGAAAAGGGAGGAACGGTATCGCATGCGCGTATTCGGCTTATGGTGCCTAATGTTCAGGCATCGAACGGCATCAGGATCCAAGAAAGGTTTCGAGGGCAATGTCTTTGCCCGATGCAAGGTCTGTTCCCGGGAATTGTTCCGCGATCCGAAGACCGGCTCCTGGCGCGCGTCCAGGCCTGATGATCATCGTCCCCGCAAATTGACTCTCTTCGGCGAAGAAGGCGCGCCTGAGCGTCGGGTACGCAGCTCACGCCGTTAGCGTTTTTTCGCAGCCATCCGGCCGACATTTCCGAAATCTTCACCCGCCTCGGCGACAAGCGGTGCCGGTCAGCGATAGCTCGCCGCCGCTGGCGGCCGGGCGTCGCAAGGTTTTGCGAGGACATGCCGTCGATGGTTTCGGACAATGAGCTCAAGGTCGTCATGCTGGGTCTCGGCTATATCGGCCTTCCCACCGCTGCGGTGATCGCACGGACGGGCGCCAAAGTACTTGGCGTCGATGTTACGCAATCGGTCGTCGATACGGTCAATTCGGGCAAGGTGCATATCGAGGAAGTCGATCTCGACGGACTGGTCTCCGGCGTCGTCGCGCGTGGCAATCTGCGTGCCTCGACCGTCATCGAACCGGCCGACGTCTTCGTCATCGCCGTGCCCACCCCCTTCGCCGACGATCATGCGCCGAACATCGGCTATGTCCTTCAGGCTGCGACGACCATCGCCACGGTGCTGAAGGCAGGAGACGCCGTCATCCTCGAATCCACCTCGCCGGTCGGAACGACCGAGAAGGTCCGCGACCTGCTTGCACAGCTTCGCCCCGACCTGAAGGTGCCGGGCAAGACGAACGAAAGCCCCGACATCGCCATCGCCTATTGCCCAGAGCGCGTGCTGCCGGGCCGTATCCTGGTCGAATTGATCGACAATGACCGGGTCATCGGTGGCATCACGCCGCGCTGCGCACGCAAGGCCCTGGCTTTCTACCGCCGCTTCGTTCGCGGTGCCTGCGTCACGACCACGTCGCGCGCGGCGGAAATGACGAAGCTGACCGAGAACGCGTTTCGCGACGTCAACATCGCCTTCGCCAACGAGCTGAGCCGCGTCGCGGACACGATGGACGTCGATGTGTGGGAAGTGATCCGCCTCGCCAACCGCCATCCGCGCGTCAACATTCTCTCACCGGGCCCGGGCGTGGGCGGGCATTGCATCGCGGTCGATCCGTGGTTCCTTGTCCATGCCGACCGCCCCAACACACCGCTGATCCGCACGGCTCGTGAAGTGAACGACGCCAAGGTCGATTATGTCATCGCCCGCGCCGAGACGATGGTCGCCGACCACCCGGGCATGCCGGTCGCGTGCCTCGGCCTCGCCTTCAAGGCCAACATCGATGATTTCCGCGAGAGCCCTGCGCTGAAAGTGGCGACCGCACTGGCGGCGCGCTTCGGCGACCGGCTTCATGTGGTCGAGCCTTATGCGGCCGCCCTGCCCGCCTCCTTCGACGGCACCGGCGCACATCTGACCGATATCGACACGGCAATCGAGACCTGCCCGATCATGATCGTGCTGGTCGACCATGACGTGTTCAAGTCGGTGCCGCTCGACGAGCGGGCCGACAAGATCGTCTACGATACACGCGGCATCTGGCCCGACCAGCCGCGCGTCCAGCCAAGGCCGGAGCCGTTGCGCCTGGCTGGCTGACGCTGGACTCGGGACCTGCCATCCCCTAGCCGGGTCGTGTCGTGCCGGGAGCTCCTGGCGGCACGACAGCGGGGGCAAAGATGAGCGAGCCAATCATTCCGGCGATCGCCGCAGCCGACTCTGTATCGGCATCGCCGGATAATGGTGCCGGCCCTGCAAGGCGCACCGGCAGCCGGATCGAATCGATCCACAATCTGCGTGGTGTCGCCTCGCTCACCGTGCTGTTCGATCATCTGATCGCCACGCCCTATGTGGGCGCGCCGGCCGCAGTCGCCGCAGTCGGCATCCTCGGCAATTACGGCGTCACCATCTTCTTCTTCATTTCGGGTTTCGTGCTGCCCTATTCGATGCGGAAGACGAGATACCGCATCCAGGACTTTCCAATGTTCATCGCGCGACGATTCGTGCGAGTCGATCCGCCGTTCTTTGTTGTCGTCGGCCTCACCCTGCTGCTCAACGTCCTGCTCGGCATCGTCAAGAAAACGCCCTATCATATCGACGGGATCCAGGTCCTCGCGCATGTGGCCTATATTGCGCCGCTGCTGCACAAGGAGTGGCTGCTGAACGTCTTTTGGACGCTGTGCACCGAATTCCAGTTCTACATCACGATCGGCCTGATCTTTCCGATCCTTCACAAATATCCGATACCGATCGCCCTCGCCTGCGCGCTCTGCATGTGGCTGTATGTCCCGGGTTATTTCCCGAGCGAACGGCTGCCGCTGGGGGAGCGCGAGATCATCTTTGCCTATCTTCCCTGTTTCATGATCGGGATGGCGACCTTCCTTTACCGGGAAAGACTGGCGAAGCTCCCGACCTTCGCGGCTGCAATCGCTATCTCGGCTGCGGCCCTTTTCCTCAAGGCACCGCTCGACATCCCGATCGTCGCGCTGATCACCATCGCCGTTGTAATGTACGTGAACTTCTACAATCCGGTGCTCGATTTCTTCGGGAAGATTTCCTACTCGCTGTACCTTGTTCACCTGCTCGTGATCGTCACCGTGCTGCCGATCCTCCATCGGCTGGATCCGCCATGGATCGTGGCGTTCCTGATCGGCGGCGGCGCCTCGATCGCCGCGGCGGTCGTCCTCTATCATGTCGTCGAAGGCCCGGCCCTCGCCTTGTCGAAGCGCGTGCGGTTCAGAAAACACCCGGCGGCCCCGGAAAATGAGGCCGGGCAGAGACTAGAACTGGACCCGCCCCCCCAAGTTGGTAAGGCGCCCTGAAAACGCACCGCAGCGGTCGCATCAACCATGGAGCTTCATCACATGACCAAGACCGCCCTGATCACCGGTATCACTGGCCAGGATGGCGCGTATCTCGCCGAACTGCTGCTCTCCAAGGGATATGACGTGCACGGCATCAAGCGCCGCTCGTCATCGTTCAACACCGGACGCATCGACCATATCTACGAGGACCCGCACGAAAAGGGCGCCCGTCTGCACCTTCACTATGGCGACATGACCGATTCGACGAACCTGATCCGGATCGTCCAGGAAGTGAAGCCGGACGAGATCTACAATCTCGCGGCGCAGAGCCATGTTCAGGTCAGCTTCGATACCGCCGAATACACCGCCAATGCCGACGCGATCGGTACGCTGCGCCTGCTCGAGGCGCTCCGCCTGCTCGGCCTTGCCGACAAGACCCGCTTCTACCAGGCATCGACGTCCGAGCTATACGGCCTGGTTCAGGAAGTGCCGCAGTCGGAAACGACGCCCTTCTACCCGCGCTCGCCTTATGCGGCCGCGAAGCTTTATGCCTATTGGATCACGGTGAACTACCGCGAGGCGTACGGCATGCACGCCTCCAACGGCATCCTGTTCAACCATGAAAGCCCGCTGCGTGGCGAGACCTTCGTGACGCGCAAGATCACGCGCGCGGTCGCCGCGATCCATCTGGAACTTCAGGACATGCTGTGGCTGGGCAATCTCGACGCCAAGCGCGACTGGGGCCACGCGCGGGACTATGTCGAGGGCATGTGGCGCATCGTCCAGCAGGACAAGGGCGACGATTTCGTGCTGGCGACCGGCCAGACCCAGACTGTCCGCTCCTTCGTCGAGCTGAGCTTCGCCGAAGTCGGCGTCGAGATCGACTGGAGCGGCACCGGCGTGGACGAAGTCGGCCGTTGCAGGAAGACAGGCAAGGTCCTGGTCAAGGTCGACCCGCGCTATTTCCGGCCGACCGAGGTCGAGTTGCTGATCGGCAACCCGGCCAAGGCAAAGCGCGTGCTTGGCTGGGAGGCGACGACCACGCTGGCCGAACTGGTCTCGGAAATGGTCAGCGAAGACCTGAAGAACGTTGCACGAGAAGCGGAGATTCGCCGTCCCGACGAGGAACGGCCAAGCTCACTTTATGCAGTGAGGGGCTGATCCCCTCGCCCATCGGCGAAACCCATCATGGTACGCACCGCACGGCGAATGGAACCAACATGTCGACGCCACTTCAGAGCTATGCATATGAAGACGGCGAGCGCGCCCACACGCACGCCTATCTCTTCCCGACGCTGTTGAAGATCATGGCCGATCGGCCACCGGGGGCGATGTTCGAACTCGGATGCGGCAACGGCACCACCGCGGCGATGTTGACCAAGCAGGGTCACGTCGTCTGCGGGGTCGATCCGTCGATCACCGGGATCGAGATCGCGCAACGCCAATATCCCGAGTGCCGGCTCGAACTGGGTTCGTCCGAAGAAGATCTGCGCGCGCGATTCGGCACCTTCGACACGCTACTGAGCCTCGAGGTTGCCGAGCATGTCTATTCGCCGGCGCGTTATGCCACGGCGATCGGCGAGTTGCTGAACCCGGGCGGCATCGCGATCGTCAGCACGCCCTATCACAGCTATCTGAAGAACCTCGCGCTGGCCGCAAGCGGCAAGATGGAAAGTCACTTCACGGCGCTGTGGGAAGGCGGCCATATCAAGTTCTGGAGCCGCAGGTCTATCGCGACGCTCTTCGATGGGGCCGGATTCGACGAAATCGGCTTTTACCGTGTGGGGCGCGTACCGGCTCTTGCGAAATCCATGATTTCGGTATTCCGCAAGCGGGAGACACCCCCCTCCAATGCCTGACGATGGCGAGACAATGAGGCCGCCGCAGCGCGTCGCGTTCCAGGTCGGCGGCTTCGAGGCCGTGGGGGGAATCGAAGCCTTCCTTTTCGACCTGCTGACCAACCTGCCCATCGGTCGGGACGAACGATCGATGTTGGTTTGGGCCAACGACCTGCGGGAGTTCCACGACATCGAACGGGCCGGAACCAGGGTGTTCAGGACACCGTTGCGCAAGGGGTGCAAGTTCGGCCTGCCCGATGCGCTGCTTTACGCGCGCCACGGCCGGCAATTGGCAAAGGCCGATCGTATCGTCTTTGCCAAGATACCGCCCAGGCCCATCTTCAGCCATATCGTCGACAGGGCCCGCGCCAGAAGACCGAAACCGACAGAGACGGTGTTCGTCACGCCTTATCGCCCTCGCGAGATGTGGCCGGATGGCGTGCCGGACTGGGTGAGCCGCGGCCTGGACAGATTCCTCGTCCAGAGTCGCGAGTTCGTCGACGACCTGCGCGCAATGGGTTTTACCGGGCCGGTCGATATCGTCCCCTATATCCCACCGGTCGCCGCTCCCGACCCTGTCGAGCGGCCGCGCGACGGCCGGTTCCGTCTCGGCTTTCTCGGCCGGTTCGTCACGCAGAAGAACCTGTTCTATCTGCTCGATATCGCCGAGGAACTGCGATCGGACGGCATCGAGTTCCATCTGTTCGGCGGTGGCGACCACGATATCGCGCTGCGAGAGGCAGCGGGCCGGCGCAACCTGCCGACGATCTTTCACGGCATGGTTTCGCGCGACGCTGTCCCCTCAGCCATCGACAGTTGCGACGCTTTCATCAATCCTTCGATCTCGGAAGGACAATGCCTCGTCGCGCTCGAGGTGCTGAGCCGGGGCCGCCCCTTCATCGCCACCGGCGTCGGCGCGATTCCGGAGATACTCGGCAAGGGTCGGCTGGGCCGGATCATTCCGCTGGAGGATGCGGCCGGGGCGGCCGGCACCATCCGCGACTTCCTGATCGAGTGGCGAGCGGGCGCCTGGGGTGCGCGCGAGATTGCGGACGCCTATACGAAGGCTTATCCGCGCGAGGAGATCATCAGCGAATATGAGAAGTTGTTGTAGCGCGCACCGCCTTCGACACGAACAAGGACCGATATCGTCATGAGCGAACTGTTTTCCCTGACCGGCAAGCGTGTCTGGGTTGCCGGAGAACGCGGCATGGTCGGCCGGGCGATCATCCGACGCCTGGCGTCGGAACAGTGCGAGATCGTCTCCGCCGCAACGCGGATTGACCTGCGCGACCAGGCCGCGACTTTCGCCTGGATGGAGGCGAACCCGGCCGACCTGATCTTCCTGGCCGCAGCCAAGGTGGGCGGGATCGCGGCCAATGATACACTGCCGGCGGAATTCCTCTACGACAACATGATGATCGAGGCGAACGTGATCGAGGGCGCGCGCCGCACCGGCACCGCAAAGCTCGTCTTCCTCGGATCGTCCTGCATCTACCCCAAGCATGCCGAACAGCCGATGCGGGAGGATGCGTTGCTGACCGGCCCGCTCGAGCCGACCAACCAATGGTATGCCATCGCCAAAATCGCCGGGATCATGCTCGCCCGGTCCTATCGCCGCCAATATGGATGCGACTTCATTTCGGCCCAGCCGACCAATCTCTATGGCCCGTTCGACAATTTCGACCTGCGGGGCAGCCATGTGCTGCCCGCTCTCATCCGCAAGGCCCACGAAGCACGGCTGGCCGGGGCTGCAACGTTGCCGGTGTGGGGCAGCGGCGAACCGCTGCGTGAGTTTCTGCATGTCGATGACCTTGCAGATGCGCTTGTTTTTCTTGCCCGGAACTATTCGGGAGAAGAAATCGTCAATATCGGATCTGGCGAAGAGATCAGCATTGGCAACCTCGCCCGGATGGTCGCGGAGATCGTCGGCTTTCGGGGAGATACGACGTTCGATGCTTCCAAACCCGATGGAACGATGCGCAAGCTGGTCGATACCGGCAAGCTGAACGCATTGGGATGGAGTGCCCACCGCCCGCTTCGGGATGGAATCGCCGACACCTACCGCTGGTTTTTGGACAATAGCGACACGCTCCGCACCGGCCCCCTCGCTGCCTGAAATCCCGGCTCGGCCGGACCGTCCGGAACGGCGGTTTCAGAGGGTTTGTTGCCCCGCAGCAGGGTTGACGGGCGGAGCCGCGCGGTTAAAGGTTCCGGCTCTATAACCACATAAAGCGGCGGGCTATTTATTCGTCGCGATTCGCCACGTGTAGGATATTCGGAATGACATTCTTGCATCGTCTCCGCACGGTGGTCGTGGCCCTGCTCGTACCCGTCGCTCTTGCCGCTTGCTCGACCGGGCGGGGCGGCTCCGTGCCTTATGAGGTCAAGGATTTCGGCCGGCCGGATGCTCCCGTGGCAGCTGCGCCGGATGTGGAGTACCGCATCGGCGCGCTCGATCAACTTGCCATCACGGTATATCGCGTCCCCGATCTCTCGGGTGAGTTGCCGGTCGATGCCGGTGGCAAGATCACCATGCCGCTGATCGGCGAGGTTACTGCCGTGGGAAAGACATCCGCGGAACTTGCCGCCGAAATCAAGAACAAGCTCGGCGAAAAATACATCAACAACCCTGAGGTTCAGGTTGTCGTCAAATCGGCGTCGAGCGCCCGGATCACGGTCGATGGCGCCGTCGGTGCGCCCGGCATCTACCCGATCGCCGGCCCGACGACMCTGCTTCAGGCTGTCGCGATGGCCAAGGGTACGACCGAAGACGCCAATCCCCGCCGTGTGGTGATCTTCCGGCAGATTAACGGTCAGCGCCAGGCAGCCGCATTCGACTTGAAGTCGATCCGCCGTGGCGAGATGTCCGACACGCCGGTCTTTGGCGACGATATCGTGGTTGTCGACGGTTCGGAATCGAAGAGCCTGTTCAAGAACGTCATTCAGACCATCCCACTGCTCGCCTTGTTTCGGCCTTTCTGACGTCCGTCACGGCTGACACCGCAAATATGGATTGCTTCCCCTCATGACCGATACGATCCAAGCCTTCCGTGGAAGTGGTCCGGCCTCCCTTCCGGCCGTGCCGGCCGGCGGGGCGATTTCGACAGCGGTCGCCCTTCCGCCCCCTGAAACGCCCGAATTCGAGCTGAACCTTCGCGCGATCCTGCGCATCCTGTTGAAGTGGCGCTGGTTGTTCGTGGCGTTCGCGGTAGCCGGTCTGGCGGTCGCCACGGCGATGACACTGCTCGCAACCCCGCTCTACCGCGCGACCGCGACGATCGAGATCAAGCGGCAAGAAACGCAGATCATGAAGGAATCGTCGATCGAGCCGGTAACGGTCAACGACCCCGCGGCGATGGCGACCCAGTTCGGCCTGATGCAGAGCCGCGATCTCGCCGTGCGCGTGGCGCAGCGCCTGAACCTGGCATCGAATCCGGCCTATGCGCCGCCATCCCTGCCGCGCGAGGCGCGTGAAAATATCGCCGTCGGCCGGCTGCGTGGCGGTCTGAGCGTCGCGCCCGTCGGCACAAGTCGCCTGATGAGCGTCAACTTCGTGAGCGCCGACCGCAACGAGGCGGCACGCATCGCGAATGCGTTTGCGGACAGCTTCATCTCGACCGGGCTGGAGCGTCGCTATGACGCGACAGCCTATGCCCGGAACTTCCTTCAGCAGCGCATCGCTGCCGTGAAGACGGCGCTCGACCAGTCCGAACGGGCCCTTGTCTCCTATGCGCGTCAGCAGGGCATCGTGAACATCGAAGGCGCCCCCGGCCCGGATGGTCGCGCCAGCGCCGGTACGTCGCTCGACGCCTCATCGCTCACCGCGTTGAACGGGTCCCTGTCTTCAGCCCAGGATGCGCGGATGGCCGCCGAGGGCCGGTACAAGGAATCCCGTGCGGGTGGTACGACGACGGAGACCGTCTCCAATCCGACGATCGCCGCATTGCAAGGCGAACGGACCCGCCTTTCGGCCGAATATTCGGAAAAGCTCGGTATCTTCAAACCCGACTTCCCGCAGATGAAGGACGTCCAGGCGCGTATCGCCGTCCTCGACAGCCAGATCGCACGGGAGCGCGCGGCAGTCTCCACTGCACTGCGCTCGGAATACGAAGCCGCGCTTTCGCGCGAGAACGCCCTTAAGGGTCGCGTAAACGAGTTGAAGGGCTCGGTGCTCGATCTTCGCGACCGCAGCATCCAGTACAACATCCTGCAACGCGAGGTGGACACGAACCGCTCGCTCTATGATGCGCTGCTCCAGCGGTACAAGCAGATCGGCGTCGCCGGTGGCATCGGCGAAAGCCAGGCATCCGTGGTCGACCACGCGATACCGCCCGGCGGGCCGTTCAGCCCGCGACTTGGCGCGAACCTGATCATGGGCCTGCTGATCGGGTCCCTGCTCGGCGTCCTCGTCATTCTGGCGATCGAATATATCGACGACACCATCAAGGTGCCGGAGGATGTGGAAACGAAGCTCAAGGTCAGCGTGCTCGGCGTAATTCCGAAGCTTGGCCGCGAAACGACCCTGATCGAGGAACTGTCGATCTCCCGGTCGAAGATATCGGAGGCCTATTTCACCGCGCGCACGTCGCTCCAGTTCTCGTCGCCGGAGGGTACGCCCCGCACCCTTCTGGTGACCAGCACCAAGCCGTCCGAAGGCAAGTCCAGCTCGGCGCTCGGCCTGGCGCAGAGCTTCGCCAAGGTCGGCCTGAAGGTCCTCCTGATCGACGCCGACATGCGCAAGCCATCCTTCACCGCCAAGGAAGGCGACGGGACTGGCCTGTCCGCGCTGCTCGCGGGCGGCAACCTCTCCGAACCGAAGATCTTGTCGACCAACATCACCAACCTTCACCTGCTGCCGAGTGGGCCGATCCCTCCCAACCCGGCGGAGCTGCTGGCCAGCGTGAACCTGCCGCGCCTGCTCTCGATCATGCGCGAGCGCTTCGACCTGATCGTGGTCGACGGCCCGCCGATTCTCGGTCTTGCCGACGCGCCGTTGCTCGGTGCCGCCTGTGACGGCACGGTGGTGATCATCGAATCCGGCGCCATCCGCCGCCCGGCCGCGATGAACTCGATCAAGCAACTGCGGGCTGCGGGTGCGCGGGTGATGGGTGTCGTTCTGACCAAGTTCAACCCGAAATTCGAGGGTTACGGTTATGGTTATGGCTATGGCTATGGCTATAGCTACGGCTATGGCGCCGATAAGGGCGAGAACGAGAAGGATCGGCTGCGGCGCATCGAGCTGATGTCGTAAGAACCATGGCGGCATCGGGGGGAAGCAAGACCAGGTCAGTCGGTTTCGCGCTTCTCGGCGCGGCCGCCACCGCGGCCGGGCTTGCGGCGGTTCTGACCAATGTGGTGAATCTTTCCGTCAGCGACGCGCACCCCAATGGCGTGGCGGGATTGGCAAAAGGCAGCGTGGCCGCGTTGCGCCAGGAGCTAACCGCCGAACTAGCGCCGGCCAGAGGCCCGAGCATCGTCGTCAATAATCCGGCACGAGCGGAACGCCTGCTCGCTGCCGCACCGCTCGATCCGGTAGCCCTGACCTATCTCGGCCTGACCGCTGACAAGAAGGGCGAGAGCACGCGAGCACGCTCGCTGATGCTTCTTGCGGTGCGCAGCGACGGACGCGCCCTGCGCGCGCGGCTGTGGATCATGGACCAGGATCTGCGCCATCGCGATTACGGCAGCGCCATCGAGCATTTCGACCGGCTGGTGCGAATCGGTCCCCCCGGCACGAGCGGACTGATCAATGCCATGGCCGGTATCGTTAGCGACCCGGCAAGCCGCGCCCCGCTAGCCCGCAAGCTCGCGACCAACCCGCCCTGGCGTGCCGCATTCCTCTATGCGCTCAACCAGCAGAACGTGTCGCCCGACATCGTCTACCAGCTGACGCCGCAGAATACGACGAAGGCCCAGGTTTCATCCGAACAGTCGGCGCTGCTCCAGACGCTCCTGAAGAACCAGGAATATGAGCGCGCCTATCTCGCGTGGATCAACTTTTTGCCGGAATCGTCACTCAAGCAATTGGGGCCCGTCTACGATCCGCAATTCCAGCAATTGCCGGGACCGCTTCCGTTCAACTGGCGGCTGACGGACGGAACCGAGGGATCGAGCGAGTTCGGTAAACCAAAGGGCCTGAATGTGTCCTATCTAGGGGGCACGGTTGCGATACTGACCGAGCAGACCTTGCTGCTCTCGCCGGGGCGTTATCGCCTGTCGGTGACCGCGGCGGGATCGGACGACAACAATCAGCTTTCCTGGACCGTGACGTGCCTGAGCGGCAGCGAACCCCTCCAGAGCCTGAAGCTGACTGGCCTGAAAGACAGCCCGCAGCGCTATACCACTCAGTTCGAGGTTCCCGCCGCCGGTTGCGGCGCCCAGAGTCTTGCACTGGTCGGCGCCCCGGCCGAGTTCCCGCGGACGGCTGGCGCGCTGATCGATTCGGCCACGGTCGACCTGGTGAAATGACATCATGAATCCAAAATCCACCCCTCGCCGCTCGACCCGCTCGTCGTCGAAAGCGCCTTCGACCATGATCGGGCAGTTGCTGATCCCCGGTTTCATGGCGTTGTGCATCATTCTGGGCGGATCGAGCGGCGGCGGCCAATGGGCGAATGCGGCATTACAGCTGATCGCGACCGTCGTGCTTGGCTATAGCGTGGCGAATTTCGCCAGAACGCCCCTGTCCCGCTCGGCCCTGGTGCTCATTGCGATCATGGTTTGCTGGATTCTCTGGGCCTGTCTCCAGCTGGTACCGGTTCCCCCATCGCTCTGGACGCTGGCACCGGGCCGCGAGGCCCTGCAGCAGAGGCTGGTAGCCGGTGGCAGCCCGCTCCCCTGGCTGCCACTGTCGATGAGCCCCGCGGGCACCCTGTCCCACCTGACCTCGCTATTGCCCCCGCTGGCCATCGGCGCGGCGATCCTGTCGCGCCCCGCCGGCGATGCCAACGGGCTGCGCTGGGCGATTCCGCTGCTCGCCCTGGCATCGCTGCTGCTGGGTGTCGCTCAATTGATCGGCGACAACGCCTCCCCGCTCTACTTCTACGACAGCAGCAATCGCGGCCTTCCGATCGGCCTGATGGCCAACGCCAATCATCAGGCGACGCTGATGCTGTGCGCAATTCCTTTCGTCGCCTCCCTGGCAGGTTCGGAAAGATCGGCAGGGTCGAAGGGGCAAGGCCGGGATCTGCTCTTCGCTGCTATGGCGGCGATGTTCCTGATGGGTGTCGCCATCTGCCAATCCTATGCAGCCTATGTCCTGGTGCTGCCTGTCACCATCGCGAGTTGGGCGATCGCCCGTCCGCGCTCGCTCGGGCCGGCGCGCTATATCGGCTCGGCCATCGCGCTGGTGTCCGTCGCCGCGCTGGTCATGGTGATCCTCTACGGCCCGACGACGGTGGATGATCCGTCATTCGCCCAGAACCAGTTGTCGCGGTCGGCCATGTACAGGATCGCAGCACAGGCGGCCCTGCACTCCTTTCCCCTCGGCAGCGGTCCAGGGAGCTTCGTGCCGGTTTTCAAGTTGTTCGAAGAACCTGGACAGGTCACCAACGTCTTCGTCAACCACTCCCATTCGGACTATATCGAACTGGTCGTCGAGGGCGGGGTTGCGGGGTTTCTGCTCATCGCCTGTATGCTGATCTGGTGGCTGAGCCGTGCTGCGACGATCTGGTTCGCCCGCGCGGCGAGCAGGATCGATCGCGCGGCCGTTGTCGCAACCGCGGCCATCCTGGCGCATTCGCTGGTCGATTATCCGGCCCGCACTGCCGCGATCGGATCGATCCTGGCCGCAGGCCTCGCGCTGATGGCGTCGAGGCCAGAGATTAAGATCGAAGAGGAAGCGGCCGGCGGGCGTCACCTGAAGGCCGAATGACGCGCAGGCAGCACAATTGCGAGAGCATTCGGCCGGCGGCGGCACCGCCCCCCGAACGATATCTCGAGGGGCGGGCGTCGTGATCGCGCAGTTCGACGTCAACACCATCTGGCGCCGCAAGTTCGGGCAAGCGCTCCAGCGCCGCCATCCCGACACGCTGTTGTTCGCCCCTCGCGCCTGGCGGCGGCCCGGCGCCCTGCCTGACGAGCCGGGACTCACCTCCGCCTCCTTGCCGCCGGGCTGGGCGAGCCGCACCGCGGCGCTGGCGATGCCATTGCTGCTCCGACGGGCCAATGCCGTCGCCTCGGCGCGCGGCGGCACGATCGACACGGCGATCTTCACGTCGTTCCACTATCTGCCCCTGGCGAAGCGCCTGCGCGCGCGCGCGCGGATCATCTATTATTGCTCTGACGATTATCGCGGTTATGCCGGCTGGGGCGGCGACGACGCCATCGCCCGCGAAGCCGAACTCTGCCGGATCGCGACACTCTCGATCTTCGTGAGCGACGCGCTGCGCGACCGCGCGGTCGCCGAATATGGCCTGAATCCAACCACTTGTATCGTTGCGCCGAACGCCTCGGAGCAGCGCTTCACGGCGACGACCCCGCGACCGCCCGAACTCGCCGCCTTGCCTGGCCCCGTCTTCGGCACTGTCGGCGTGTTCAACGACCGGATCGACTTCGGCTTTTTGGACCGGCTTGCAAATTCCGACGAAGTCGGCTCGCTCGCTCTGGTCGGCCCCTTGCAGGATTGCCCCGACCCCGATGGCGCGATCGCCCGCCTGCGCGACAATCCCAAGGTCCACTGGTTCGGCGCCCGCCCTCACGCCGAGATCCACGCCTGGATGGCGGGAATCGACATCGCCGTGATTCCTTATGCGCCCACCCCGTTCAACCATTTCTGCTCGCCGATGCGCCTTTGGGATCACCTCGCGATCGGCCAGCCGATCATTGCGACCGACGCCTGCGACCAGATCGCGCGGCAGGATGGTGTTTTCGTCGTCGCGCCGGGCGACGCGCTTGATCGATCGATCCGCTCTGCTAAGGCTTGTGCCGAAGTGGGCCGACGCCCTCATCTCGAAAGCTGGGACGACCGCGTGGCGTCGATAGCGCCCTGGATCAGTTAGGAAGTACTGCGTGGTCGCCAGACGGATCCGCGAGTTGATGTCCTGGAACACAGCGACCCGCTCGCGCCATAAGTCACCCGCTCAACATTTTTTGACGTCGATATCTGATTGCCTGGAGCAACTCGCAGACCGATGTCGGAATCGACGGCGATCGTTGGTTGGCCAAAACCATCGCCAGGCGGATGCCGGAAACGGTGCGGTATTTCTATACGTCGGGGCGAATGTCGGCGACTGGAGCCGACTGGTCCTCGACAGCCCGCTGGATGCAAGGCTTGTAGCGTTCGAGCCTGCACCGCCTGTACACGAAAAGCTCGCCGCCAACCTCCTCGGCGGCGCGGAAATATTCCATATGCCCTGCCCAGTTAGACAGGTTCGGTCGCGATTGCGAATCGCACCACTGTTGCGCGACAGAATCGAGTATTTCGACTATGCTATGCGCCAGCATTGTAAAATTTCATTCAGGCGATTTTCATTGCCGTTCGTGCCGCCCTTGAAGGCGAACTCGCCTTCCTCGCGGGGCGAAAGGCGAATGGCGCTGACGGAGAGACGCTTGTGAGCCCTTCACTGATCATTCTGTCCGGGCTTATCATGGGACTCGGCATCGTGCCGCTCCTCGCGCCGCGTAAGATGTTCGAATTCCCTTATGTTGTGGGCATGTTCCTGTCAGTGTGGCTGTTGCCCCAGGCTTGGGCGCTAGAAAAGGGTGGCCTGGCTGACCCGTTCGACCCGACCATCGCTTGGGTCTATATGTCTCTGTGCATCGTCTTTCTCGTCGCTGGATATTTCGGTGGGCGGCTTCTCGGCAAGCAGACTGCGGAAAGAAAGCAGGCCGAAATCGCCGCGATGTACAGCGAGAAGCGCATGGCGCAGGCCTCGGTGGTCCTGATTGCAGTGGGCGCCATCGGCTTCTTCATGATGTCCCGGACGGCTTCTGTGACGAATTATGAAGCCGGGTGGACCGGCATCATCATCGTCTATGCCTTGCTCGCGCAATGCCTGGTGTTCGGCGCGGCACTGAATTTCCTAATTTTCATCCGAACGAAGAATCGCGTCTCGCTAATCCTGTTCATCGTCGCGACGGCGATCTTCTCGCCAGGCCTGCTCGTCGCCGTGAAGCGCGAGTTCATCTTCGAGTTCGCTATCATCATTTTCGGCAGCCTGTTCCTCGTGCGCAACTTCGTTATGCCGAGGTTTTTCCTGTTCGCCGCCTGCCTGCTCGGCGCGTTCATCGTCAATCAGGCGGGCATGCTGCGCGGCTATGTTAAGACCAACGACACCACGCTAGTTGGCGCACTCACATCCAGCGAAGTGTTATCGGGCGAATATGGCAAGAACATGCAGAATCCCGCCGCCCCGGAAGTCACTGGCGCGGTGACGGACATCGCGATCGCGACAGATATTGGCGAGTATCGTCCATTCGTATCGCTTTATAACGGCATGATGTCGCGATACTTCCCCGCCGTCGTCTTCGGACGCGAGGCCAAGAACGCAATGATGATCAAGGTCACGGAAAACCCTCTCAGCAATCGCTATTTCGCGAACGGTGCGACGAGAACGGGCTTTTCGGACACATTCCTCGACTATTGGTATTTTGGCGTTTTTGCGTTCGCCTTTCTGGGTGGATTCTTCGGCTGGCTGTTCAGCATGGCATCGGTCGGCGGGCTGAGGGATCAGTATCTCTATATTTCTCTTCTGGGCACCGGCCTACATGGGATCACGCATGCCTTCCAGGAATTCGTATGTGCGTTGCCATTCCTGCTGCTCGTCGTCTGGCTACCCTTCCGTTATGCTCGGATCACCGCCGCCGAGAGCAAACGCCTGAACTTCGCGGCGCAATTGCGGGGCGGATCGTGAGCCTTGGCGGCGAACTATGCCAGATGACAGCGATGCGGGCGCTCCGCGATGTCACGCGTCCGAGTGGTTGGTGCTTTCACCTACTCGCGATATTCGCCGACGGCTCGCGATGACGACAATGGCTGAGACGCCGACGATCAAAGACCATGCAGACATAAATGGCCTGCGGGCGCTTCCATTCGTTCGGGTGCCGCCTTCCCTTGGCTGCCACCCCCTATCTCAGGGCGACTTTATCGACGACGATATCGAGCCCTGGCTTGAGAACGCCCGGCTGCGGCACGTCGAATCAGTGTGGACTTCGAGCCGATGAAGACCATTCTGATCCAGCCTGGCGCCCGACACAATTACGCCCTCGCGATCTTCCTCCAGCAAGCCGGTGCGTTGCAGGCGCTCTATACCGACCTCGCCGTCTCCGAAGGCTCGCTCGAGCATCTTCTCATGAAAGCCGCGATAGCGGCCTATCCCAAGGCCCAGAACCTGTCCCGGCGCGTAATTCCGGAATTGCCGCAAGCCGCTCTGCGCAGATTTTCACCCGGCGCACTGCTCGCCAAGAAACGCGCGCCGGACACGACCGACCGCTGGGCCTTTCGCAAGCATGACCTGCGTGAGGCCGATGTCATCTATTCTCAGTATTTCGCCGCCGGCATGGAGCAATATGACGAGTTAGTCTCGCATGGCGCGCGATTCGTGTCCGACGTGTTCATCATGCCATCTGCACACCGCGTGGTGAATCGGGAGGCAGCAAAGTTTCCCGAATGGCGCGAAACAGCATTCTCCCCCGAGGCAGCCGCCGCTTTAGACGCGGTCAGCCAGACCATGATCGATCGGTCGGACGGGCTGTTCTGCCCTTCGCAGAGCGTGATCGAGGACGTCGCCAACTACAATCCGGCGGCTCGCGCGAAATGCCGGCTCGTCCGGTACGGATCCGGCCTCACCTTCGAACGGCCCAACGACCCGCTTCCCAAGCGGGTGCTGTTCGCCGGCTCGATCCAACTCCGCAAGGGGCCCCAATATCTCGCCTTGGCCGCGGCCAGGATTGCGCGCATTGATCCGTCGGTCCGCTTCGTCTTCGCTGGCGGCGTGACGACAGCGGCGGCGGAGCAACTTCGCGCGCCAAACATCGAGGTGCTCGGCCACATCTCGCGTGACAGGATGCGGGCGGAATTCCTATGCGCCGACATTCTTGCGTTCCCGTCGCTGGCCGAAGGCTCGGCTGGCGTAGTGCTGGAGGCCATGTCGGCGGGCCTGCCGATCGTCGCAACGCGTGAGGCCGGGGTCGATTTTCTGGACGGCGAGAGCGGCATCATGGTACCGCCGACAGATGTGGACGCATTGACCGACGCCATCCTCGCCATCCTCGGCGACCGTCCCCGACGCGACGCGATGGCGCGATCCGCCCGTGCCGAATTCGAGGCTTATGACAAACGGGTCTGGGGAAATGCCTTTGTCGGCGCCTTGCGGGAGTTCTCGCGCGACGGTTGAAAACACCGGCCCGCCGACCGTTCGAAACTCGAAAGACGAGATGACAAAAAATTGAGTCGGGACATATCGAATTCCCGCTAATATAGGCGCGCTGACAGGAGAATCTCATGATGGACCACGCTCGCAACATCTGGTCCGAAGGTGTCGCCTGATATGGCAGGCCTCGGTTCGAAATTGGCCCGCAACGCGGCAAGTCTCGCCCGCGATCCTTCGATGGTAGGAGAGTATCTAGCCTGGGTCGCCAGTTCCGCCCGATCGGGCGGCAATCCGTCTCGGCGCCTGCTTGACGGCATCGAGATCGGCGGCTTCTCTAGTTTCTCCGAATATCACTCGGTCCCCGAGTTCATCAACGCATCGGAGCGGCAATTTTTCGAGCAGACCTCGTTCGGCACGGGCCCGATCGTCGACGTCGGCGCGAATATCGGCCTGGTCAGCCTGGTGCTAGCCCGCCGCTTCCCGGACAGGGAAATCCACGCATTCGAGCCCAATCCGACTACCTTCGAGACATTGGAAGCGAACATTGCCCGCAATGGCGCGGCCAAGGTGTCCTGCCATCGCTATGCCGTGTCCGATGCGGACGGTACGGTGATGTTCGACAATGATCCGATCAAGCGTGGCACGGCCAGCATCAGCAGGGACGGCGGCGGCCATGTCGCCGAAGTGCCGGCGACCACCCTTGACAGCTTCGTCGCTAAGCAGGGGATCGATGCGATCGGCTTGCTGAAGATCGATGTCGAGGGATATGAGACGCTGGTGTTGCGCGGCGCCCAACGCGTCCTGAGAGAGATTCGCCCTGCAATCTATTTCGAAGTCTGCCCCGACCTGACCGAACGGGCGGGTTTTGGCGCTGCCGACCCCGCMAATATGCTGATCGAGGCAGGTTACGATCTCAGCCGCCTTACCGATACGGGCACTCTCACGCCCGCCATACCCGACGAGATATCGGGTATCGTTCTGGAGAATTGGCTAGCCACGCCGCGATGAAGCTGCTCGCCTATGTGCATCTGCGCCGGATTCACAATGCGACCGGTGCCGGCCGGGTGGTGCGAAACATTATCGAGCAGCTTGAACTGCTGGGCCAGGACGACATCAGGATACTGGCCGATCGGGCAGATCATCGCGACGTGATACCCAGGGTTGGGAAGCCCTGGAGCGACTATCGCTATCTTGATTTCTCACTGGATACGTCCTGGCAGCAAGCATTGTGGATCGCGACCGACCGGCCTCGCGCCGAACATTGGTGGCCGGAGGCAGAGGTCGTCTACTGCGCCAGCGAATCCTATGTGCCGACGAGACGCGCAAAGAGCGTCGTCACCCTGCACGACGCGTCCTATTTCGAACCGAGCGCCCTGCCCCGCAGCGCCGGCTTCGCGCGGCAGAAGGCGAAGTGGCAGGTGCTGTACGGCAAGCTCGAACGCAAAGTGGACATGTTCCACACCGTCTCAAACTTCTCCGCGGAGCGCATCGCTCATTTCTACCCCACGATGCGGGACCGCCTCCGAATAGTTCATAACGGGGTGACCGAACGTTTCTTCCAGCCGCCCAACGCCGCCGGTGAAGCCGAGCTCGAACGCCTTGGTCTGCGCGACCGACCATTCATCCTGTTGCCGGGTGGCTTGTCCTATCGCAAAAATGCCGATGTCGCGCTGGCGGCATGGCCGAAACTGCAGGCAATGCATCCCGATCTGCTGCTGGTCGTGCCGGGGCAATGCACCCCCGACTATGTCGAGCACGCAAAAGCGATCGGAGCGTCGATCGTGCTTGCCGGGTTCGTCAGTGACGATACGCTCCGCTCCCTTTATCATGCCGCCCGTCTCGTCTGGTTTCCCTCGCTGTACGAAGGCTTCGGCATCCCGGTGATCGAGGCGATGATTTGCGGTACCGCAGTGGTGGCCAGTAACAGCTCGTCGATCCCGGAGGTCGCGGGCGACGCGGCCCTGCTGGTCGACCCGTCATCGCCTGACCAGCATGTCGATGCGCTGGACAGCCTCCTCACCGACGATTCGGCACGAGCAGATTTGGTTGCTCGCGGATTGCTACGCGGCCGCCGCTTCACCTGGCAAGCGGCGGCGGCCAGCCTGCGCGGCTATCTGGGTGAGCTGGCCTGATCAAAGTCAAGGTCAGTAAAGTTTCTCTCGCAGTTGCAACAAAACCGCGATACCAGCCCGTAGTTACGCAAGGAGCGCTAATATTCGCGTCGCGATCGCCTTCGACAATTTCGGCCCCTACCACATCGCGCGCCTCAATGCGGCGGCGAAGCAGGTCGAGCTGCTCGCGGTCGAACGCGCGTCGACCAGCGCACTCTATCCGTGGGATTCGCCGGACTTGCCTGCCGGAATGACCCGGGTTGTGCTTAGCACCGATAAATATGCCAGCCGCGCGGCGGATGTCTTTGCCGCGATCGAGGCGAAGGTGGCACCGTTCAGGCCGGATGCCGTCGCCGTGCCGGGGTGGTCATCCCAAATGGCGCTGGCGCTCGCGAGTTGGGCCGTGGCGCGCGGCATTCCAGTGATTGCGATGTCGGAAACCAACCCTTGGGATTTCGAGCGCAAGTGGAGTACTGAATATCTCAAGCGTCGCGTCTTCGAATATTTCACGGCAGGTCAATGTACCAGCGATGGGCAGGCAGCATATCTCCACACGCTGGGATTGCCGTCCGACGCGATCTTTCGCGGATACAATGTCGTCGATAACGATTATTTCCAACGGATGGCCGGGGCGGCAAGGAACGCGCCCATGCCGGACGGTGCTGACGGGCTGCCGCTTCCCGACGCGGCGCGGGGAAGATATTTCCTCGCCTCGAATCGTTTCATTCCGAAGAAGAACCTCGCGGTCATGTTCGATGCTTATGCCGAGTTCCGCCAGGGACGCAGCAACGATCCGGCCGACTGGCCCTTGGTGCTGCTCGGCGATGGCGATCTGCGCGCGTCGCTCGAACGGCAGCGCGATGCACTAGGCCTCGCGGCGCATGTCCATATGCCGGGCTTCTGCCAATATGGCGAACTGCCGAGCTATTATGGAACGGCGGGCTGTTTCGTGCACGCAAGTACGGTCGAGCAGTGGGGTCTGGTGGTGAACGAGGCAATGGCGGCCGGGCTGCCTGTGATCGTCTCCGACCGGTGCGGCTGCGCTCCGGTCCTGGTACGGGACGGCGTGAACGGCTTCACCTTTTCTCCGCATGACCGGGAGGCCCTGGCGACGGCGATGAAAGCGATCGCTGCAGTAGGAGACGATAGTAAGATGCGGCAGGCGAGCCTTGCGCTGGTCGCGGAATGCGCGCCTATCCGATTCGGCGAGGGAATGGCCGGTGCCGTCCGTTATGCGGTCGCAGCCCCGCGTGCGCGCCCTTCACTGATGGCTCGCGCGGTGCTGGCGTTTGCAATGCGCAGGATGGCGACTCAATGACCGCTCAGGCGACACCCTTGAATCTGGGCATTCTCACCACCTCGCTGAGTTCGGGGGCCGGCGGCCTCTTCGAATCCGTCAGGCTCCCCGCCAATCTGATGCATCAGCGCGGCCACAATGTTTCGGTATATGGCGTTGCCGACACTGCCCTGGCAGACGTCCGGGATGCCTGGAAGGTCGACCATTTCCGGGCCTTTCCATCGATTGGCCCGAAACGTTTCGGCTACGCGCCGGGGCTGACCAGCGAATTGAAGGCCCATTCGTACGACGCACTTCACCTACACGGCCTGTGGAACCACACATCCGTAGTGGCGCGAGGCTGGAACCGTGCGAACGATGGCGCCCTGGTTATCTCGCCCCACGGCATGCTCGATCCCTGGGCGCAGCGGAATAGCCAGATCAAGAAAGCCGTCGCAAAATGGGCCTTCGAAAACGCCAACCTGCGCTCAGCCGCCGTTCTTCGCGCACTGTGTTGGGCGGAAGCCGATGCGATCGAGGCGCTTGGTCTCGGCGTACCGATCGCGGTGATCCCCAACGGCATTTCCCTACCCGAATCGGATTATGTTCCGGTCCACCCGGCCGACACCTCACGCAAGAGGCTGTTGTTCCTTGGCCGCATCCATCCGAAAAAAGGCATCGCGGAGCTAATCGAGGCGTGGGCGATCGCGGGCGCCAAATCATCCGCGCTCCGGGATGACTGGATTCTGCAGATCGCCGGCTGGGACGATGGCGACCACCTGCAGCACCTCGTTCGCCTGGTTCAGGAACGCGGCCTCACCAATGTCGAGTTCAGCGGCCCGCTGTTCGGCGCGGCGAAGCTGGATGCCTATGCCAATTGCGATGCGTTCATCCTTCCCTCTTATAGCGAGGGGATGCCGATGACCGTCCTCGAGGCCTGGGCACACCGCAAGCCGGTGCTGATGACGCACGCCTGCAACATCCCGGAAGGCTTTGTTGCAGGCGGGGCCTATCGGATCGAGAATCCGCCGCAATCGCTCGCCGCTGCCCTGCTCTATCATCTCGACCAACCTTCGTCTCTCGAAGAGACCGGCGAACGAGGCCGAAAACTGGTGGAGGAACGCTTCACCTGGGAACGGATCGTCGATCAGCATATCGCACTGTTCACCTGGCTTTCCGGCCGGGGTCCCCGCCCGCGTCATGTCGCCGACTGAACGTGGCAGGGGAGAGCTCTTCAGGACCACCAGGGGTGTCGGCGCTCGACATCGAGGGCAACCGGCGTATCCCCAATTATACGCGGGGCGAACGTTTCGCGAGGATCGCCTGGAGCCTGGGCAAACTGGTCTTTCGGGCAATCCCCCGCCCCCTCTACCGCGCCCGAGCCGGTTGGCTCCGGCTGTTCGGCGCCAAGATCGGCAGGAACTGCCAGATATACCCAAATGTGCGGATCTTCATGCCCTCCCAACTGGAAATCGGCGACTGGTCGTCAGTTGGCGACGGCGCTAACCTATATAACCTTGCCGGCATCAGGATCGGCGAACGCGTGACCATCTCACAAGGCGCCCATCTCTGTGCCGGAACACATGATTTCCGTGATCCGCAAATGCCGCTGATCCGCTCTACGATCACCGTCGGCGACGAGGCCTGGCTGTGCGCCGATTGCTTCATCGGCCCCGATGTGACGGTCGGCGCCCGCGCAGTGGTGGGCGCGCGCGCCGTCGCCATGCGCGATGTCCCTGAGGGGGCGATCGTCGCGGGCAATCCTGCCCGGCGGGTCGGCGAACGATGACGGCCCTCCCGATCACGGTGGTGGTGCCGACCCGCAACGAGGAAAAGAACCTCGATGCTTGTCTCTCGCGGCTCGGCGCGTTTGCCGAGACATGGGTGGTGGACTCTCGCAGCACCGACGGGACCCGCGCCATTGCGGACCGACACGGCGCGCGCTGGATCGATTTTGACTGGTCGGGCGATTTCCCCAAGAAGCGCAACTGGGTCCTGGCGAACCATCCGCCGTCGACGCCCTGGGTGCTGTTCCTCGATGCCGATGAGCGTGTCACCGAACAGTTCGTCGACGAGCTGGGTCGGGCTTTGTTCGGCGACGCTGAACCCTCGGTGGTCGGCTTCTGGCTGAACTACAGCAACCATTTCATGGGTCGGGTGCTCAGGTACGGCGTACCGCAGCGCAAGCTCGCCCTGTTCAGGGTGGGGGCCGGCCAATATGAGCGAATCGACGACCGGCGCTGGAGCAACCTCGACATGGAGGTGCACGAACACCCGGTACTCGACGGCCCAACCGGCGAGATCGCGGCGCCAATCGATCATCTCGATTACCGCGGGATCGAGCATTATATTGCGCGACACAATGCCTATGCCACCTGGGAAGCGAAGCGGCATGCCGACCTGATGGCGCGGGGCGACGCAGCCTGGGCAGCGCTAACGCCGCGCCAGCGGACCAAGTATCGCAACCTCTCGCATTGGTGGTTCGCGCCGGCCTATTTTGCCGGCACCTATTTTCTGAAGCGCGGCTTCCTGGATGGCGCGGCGGGCTTCCACTACGCGTTCCTTAAGCTGCTCTATTTTTACGAGATCCGCCTAAAGATCATTGGCGCCCGTAACGACGCCTGAACGTCAACGCGCTTCGTCGAGGAACCAGGCGGCATAGGCGGCCAACCCATCTGCGAGCGCTCGTTCGGGGCGCCAGCCCCAGGCCAGCGCGCCAGCGATATCGGCCTCATAACCGATCGGGTCTCCGCTCCGGCGCTCGCCAGAGAAGACGGGAGGAATGGCGACACCAAGCGCGCGCTCGAGCCCTTTCACGATCGTGCGCACGCTCGCTGCCTGTCCGGTGCCGCCGTTGACGATGGGGCACGCGGCACTGGCTTGCCCCGCTGCCGCGAGCAGCAGCGTTGCGGCATCCTGGACGTCGAGCCAATCGCGCAGTTCCTCCCCAGTGCCGGCAAATCGCGCCTCGCCTTGAGTCAATTTGATGCAGCTATCCCACAGGAGCTGCTTGCGCAGACCGATTCCATAGACAGAGAACAGTCGCACGATCGCCGCCTGCACCCCGAAAGTGCGCGCATAGGATCTGCAAAGATCTTCGGCGATCGTCTTGTGCACGCCATAGGGTGATTCCGGACGGAGAGGATCGGCGATGCCGATCGGCATCCGCTCGACCGTGCCATAGACCGCTGCGCTGGACGGCAGGACGAAACGGCAGCCGGGCGCATGCAGGCGGACGAAGTCAAGCGCAGCCAGCGTCGACTCGACGCTGCGCCTGAAGTCCTGTGCCGGGTGAGTCATCGAAAAGGCGACCGATCCGCTACCGGCGCATTGAACCAGTATCTCCGGCTCGCCGGCATAGGTCAGCAGTGCCTCCATGCCGATATCGGCGACATGCCATTCACGCAGGCCCCATTCGCGCCACTCGTCGCGGAGCCAGGTGCCATGGCCGATGCCGACCACCTCATACCCCGCCCCGGCAAGCGCCCTGGCCGTATGGCGGCCGACAAAGCCCGCTGCCCCAAGTACTGCCGCCTGCTTCACTGCCGATCACTCCCTGGTCGAGCACATTGCGCCGCGCGCCGGCGTTTCTTCCAACTGCAGGGAGATTGCGAGCGAATAATCGCCTCGATCCTATTTGCCATTCACCAGGAACCGGAAATAGCTTTCCCATTTGCCGACGAGCACGTCGAAGGAGAAATTGTCGCGATAATGGCGTTGCAGCCTCGACCCGTCGATCTCCCCCGCCACCATCGCACCAGCAATGTCCGCCACCGCCGGTATGAAGCCGGATATGTCCTTGCTGACCCGGCAATCCCGGTTGTTGAAATCGGGCACACCGCCCATGCCGTTCGCGACGAATGGCGTACCGCATGCCATCGCCTCCAGCAGCACGAGCGGGCCGCCCTCCAGGCCGACCGTCGGCAGGAGCAGCAGATCGAACTGACGCAGCAGATCGACATAGGCCTGACCGTCAGGATAACGACCATGGAACTTGATCACATCCGACAGCCCGAGTGCAGCAACCTGAGGCTCGAGTTCGGCCAACTGGTCGCCGGTACCGTAAACGTCGAGTGACTGGAGATAGGGCGCCAGCGCCGCCCATTGATCGACCAGGAAGCCGACACCCTTGTGCGGTACCACTCGCCCGAAATAGACCGCGCGGATCTTGCCCGCCGGTACCGCGACGATGCCCCGATCTCGGATGGTCGCGCGCTCTTCCAGCGGCTCGGGCAACGCCTGGATGATGGTGCGCTTGCCGCGCCAGTGGAATTCGCTGCAAACCTTCTCTTCGACCGCGGTCGCGAGGCTGACGATCGCATCGAATCCAGCATGCACCAGCCGTCGCGGATCGAGCCACCCCATGGCGTCGCCGCTCATCACCTCGAAGAAAATGCGGCGCTTGATCCGGCGATTGGCGATAACGCCGCCCATTGCCTTCCAGCCGGTGCCCGCCACCACCGCGACATCGAACCGGTCCTTGCCCAGCGCCGCGAAGCCCCGAAGCGCATCCTTCGCATCGCCATAATGGTCGACGGCATAGCCGCGATACGGCCATGGGCTTTCTGGCAAATCGCGGGGCGGCACGGGCGACAGTACCCGCACCTTGTGGCCGCGTTGGGTAAGTCCGTGCGCCAGCCAGTGCGTATGGGTGGTCACGCCGCCCTCACCATGGGCATAGCCGATCAACAGGACGGAAAGAGAATCAGACATCATGGCCGCCTCCTGCGGCGGGAACGGGCCGGTGGATGCCGATACGGCGGGCAAAATCGTGAACCATCTTGTCGAATTCCGGAGGACGCCGTTTCAGGGTCAGCGCGATCGAGGCACCGGTCAGCAGCACCGCGACGGCGAGCGGCGGCTGCGCCGGCCAGGCGAACAGACAGGCGGCCAATGCGACGAGCAGCAGTACGAAATCCGGGCCGATGGTGGTCGCTAGCATGCGCCATGCGTATGTGACGGTCGCCCTCCCGGTCACGAACATCAGATTCCGCCCGAGATACCCGGCCGCACCGCCGACTACGCCCCAGATTCCTGTGAGATAGTAGATCAGCGCGCAATAGGGCAGCAGGATAATCGCAACCACGGCCGCGCTCGTCCTGGGCCGCCCCTGGGCGAGCAGGCGATAGAACAGGATCGCCGAAATCCCTTCGAGCCAGAAAGCCGGCAGCAGGATCTGCATCGGCATGGTCGCGATCTTCGCGAACGGTGCGCCCATCCACAGGCGCAGAAAAGGATCGGCTAGGAAGATACCGCCGACGAAGCACGGCGTCATCATCGCGACCATCCTGATGACCTTGCGGGCAAGGATCGCCTCTTCATCGGACGAACGTGCGGCGAGTTGCGGCAACGCCGCACCGCCAATGCTGGTCGGAAAGATCATCACCCGGGCAAGTACGCTCGAAGGTACAGAATAATAGCCCACCGCCGCCGGCCCCGCGACCGCACCGATGATGAAGCGGTCCGCCGACGATATCGAGAGTTCGAACACCCCGCCGAGCGACGACCAGGCACCATAGCCGACCAGGGATCGCGCAGCACCGAACGAGACGCTGGGTCGCCTGCCTTTCAGAATCACCACCAGGGCAAAGACGATCGCCGATCCAACCACGATCAACCGGCTGGCAAGCACCGCCATGATCAGCACATGAAGCGACGGTGAGATGAACAGCGCCGCAAGGACGGGCAACAATATGGACAGCGTCAGCGCCACCGCCGTCAGCACTGCGTTCGTGACGAAATATTCGCGCCCGCGCAACAGGCCGCCTGTGGTCGACAACAATATCGTGCAGGCGCCGATCCCCAGCAAGGCCAGCGCCGAACGCACTAACTCTGCAAGAACAACGTCGGTGAGGTGAAACAGGTTGCCAAACCCACCGCCGACCAGGCCAAACAGCAGCAGCCCCATGGTGAGGCCCACCGGCAGGCTGATCGACAGCGCCGTCCAGTAATATTCGGACTGGCGCTGGACGTCACCGCGCAAATCGCTCGCCACACGATAGGTCAGCGCCGAGCCCATCCCGAAATCGAATGCGGCAAAAAAGGACAGGAACGCCCAGATGATCGCCAGGATGCCGTAGCGCTCACTGCCGATCACATGAAAATAGAGCGGCGTCAGTGCCGCGAACAAGACGAGGCCGACCAGATTCCCGGTCAGGTTGACGAAACTGTTGCGGCGAATTGCCATGCTGGTGGCGGCTGCGCCTCAGCCCTTCCGAAGCTCTGAGAAATACTCGATGGTCTTGACCAGGCCCTGACGCAACGGGATCGACGGTTCCCAGCCGAGCGTCTCGCGAGCGCGCGTGATGTCGGGCTTACGCTGCATGGGGTCATCCTGCGGCAACGGACGGAACACCAGCTCCGACTTCGACCCGGTCATCTCGACCACCAGTTCAGCCAGTTCGCGGATGGTGAATTCGACCGGGTTGCCCAGATTGATCGGGCCCGACACCTCGGGCGCGGTCTCCATGAACGCCATGAAACCGGCGACAAGATCATCGACATAGCAGAAGGACCGGGTCTGCTGGCCGTCGCCATAGAGGGTGATCGGCTCGCCATTCAGCGCCTGCATGACGAAGTTGGAGACGACACGTCCATCGGCCGGGTGCATGCGCGGGCCATAGGTGTTGAAGATGCGCGCGACCTTGATCTCCAGACCGTGCTGGCGATGATAATCGAAAAACAGGGTCTCCGCGCAGCGCTTTCCCTCGTCATAACAGGAGCGGATGCCGATCGGATTGACGTTGCCCCAATAGGCCTCGGTCTGGGGATGGACGCTCGGGTCGCCATAGACCTCGCTGGTCGAGGCCTGGAAGATCTTGCAGCGCAGGCGCTTGGCCAAGCCCAGCATGTTGATCGCGCCATGCACCGACGTCTTGGTCGTCTGCACCGGATCGTGCTGGTAATGGACCGGCGATGCCGGGCAGGCGAGATTGTAGATCTCGTCCACTTCGACATACAGCGGGAAGCAGACGTCGTGGCGCATGAACTCGAAGCGCGGATGGCCGGCGAGATGGTCGATATTCCGCTTCGTACCGGTGAACAGGTTGTCCACGCACAATACCTCGTCGCCCCGTTCAAGCAGGCGGTCGATCAGGTGAGAGCCGACGAACCCCGCCCCACCGGTGACCATGATGCGCCTGCGGCTGTTATAGAGTCTTGCCACGTCCTTGATGCCCCCGCCTTGTGAACAGGCCTATGGTCGGGCGGTACCATGCGATACCGCTAATCCCGATCTGGACCGAGTTATTGTGCTGCTACAAGGTGCAGTCGTATCGCACCAGACCACACACTTATAAAAAATGCTGCGTCCGCACAGTCCTTACCGCGCCCGGTCACAACTCGCGCTCGTCGACCTGTATCGTGCGACGCTTCGAGCCTTCAATGCACAGCGCCGTCAGGATACCCGACTGATACGCCCCGGTATCGATGCCGATGCGGTTCCCCCGCTCTTCCGGCTCGGCCGAAATGGTGTGGCCATGCACCACCATGCAGCCGTGATCGCTCTCATCGTTCAGAAACTCGTCGCGGATCCAGCGGAGATCGTGCGTATCCTGCTCTTCAAGAGATTTGCCCGGCCGCATGCCGGCATGGACGAACAAATAGTCGCCGAAGGTGAAACTGTCGGCGAACCCTTCGATGAAGGAGAAATGGGATCGCGGAACGGCCGAGCGTATGAGAGCCGCCGCATCGGCGGGCGTCATTGCCGCAAGCCTGCCGACTTCCACCTCATAGCTTTGCGCAAACTCGTAGCCGCCATAGGTCAGCCACTGGTTAACCGACTCCGGCTCGTCACCGAGCACGCGGAGCATCATCTCCTCATGATTGCCCATCAGGAACACGGGCCGGATTCCGTCATCCGGCAGCCGCATGAGATAATCGATGACGCCGCGCGAATCGGGGCCGCGATCGATCAGGTCGCCGAGCAGAATCAGATAATCGCGCGCCTGGCCGCTTTCCCGGCGATCCCGCGCGATTCGATCGATCATCACCTCGAGCAGGTCGAGCCGCCCATGCACGTCGCCGATCGCATAGGCGCGCGCGCCGGCGGGCCCCTGCCACTCCTTCGGACCGGTGCGCTTTGCGCGCGATTGCCTGAAACGCGAGAACATCATCAGAACCTTTTGTCTCTTATAACCGCAGCTAGCCCCGCTCGGCGAGCGGCTCAAGCGCGAGCACCCATTGCTCGAGCGCGGTATCGCGCCGATAGCCTTGCTGCAGCATTGCCCGCGCACGCTTGCCCATCGCACGACACGCCGCTCGATCGTCCGCAAGCGCCGCAATGGCCCGGGCGAGTCCCGCGGCATCGCCAGGCGCAACCGTTATGCCCGCCCCGGGTGCCGCAATCATTGATGGCACTTCGCCAGCGGGATCGCAGACCGCGACGATCGGGCGCGCCGCCGCCGCGATACCGAATACCTTGCTCGGCACGATCAGCCCCTCGAATTCGGGCCTGAGCGACAACCAGTGGGCATCGCCCACGGCAAGGCTTTCCGACAGGCGTGCGCGTGGCTGATAGGGTTGAAAGACGAAGCGCTCGCGCCCGGCATCTGCCACGTTGCGACGCAATTCCGCCTGAGCCTGTCCTCCACCGACAAACAGAAACCAGATATCGGATCGATGCGCGAGCAGCCCTGCCGCAGCGAGCAAGGTACCCGCTTCATGCGCGCGGCCGAGATTGCCTGAATATTCGAGTACGAATGCGTCGAGAGGCAATCCCCACTCCGTGCGCAGCACCGGGCTGGCGGATTCTGAGGACGTGATCGCCTCGTCGTCACTCCAGTTGGCAATCGTCGCAATGCGGTCCGCCGCGACGCCGCGGCGTTCGATCCGGTCCGCCATGCGCCGTCCGATCGCCACGGTCAGCGCCGACCGCCGCCACGCCATGTCCCGTATCGCACTCAGCACGCCCCCAACCGGCCCGCGCAGCGCGCTCATACCCATTTCGACCGCGACTTCGGGATAGAGATCCTGCACCCAGTTGACCAGGCGCGCTCGCCGCATCCTGCACGCCACCAGCGCCACCAGCGCGATCAACGGCGGGTCGGTCTTGGCCACCACGATCGTACCCGGACGAAGGCTGCGCATCAGCGCCCAGCCGGCGCTGAAATAGAAGGTCAGATAAGCAAGCAGCCGACCGATCAGACCCAGCCCGGCATTGTTCACCGTCGCGACCCGAGTGACGGTGACGCCGTTGATCCGCTCCTTCGGCGGCAGACTGGCGTCTGTATTGCCATAAATCAGCCGGCTGGTGACGATCTCGACCACCCAACCCCGCGCTGCGAGATGTTCGGCGAGGTCGGTCAGAATCTGCGCGGTCGCCGAATGATCGGGCGCATAGAAACGATTAACGAAGACGATCCGGCGACCGGTCGTCTCGTGCGCGGCATCGCGCCCGAGAGAATCGGAAGTCATGGGCCGGTTATTTCGAGCCGAAGCCGTTGAGCATCACCACCACGGTGCGCATCGTGATAAGGATATCGAGCCACGCCGAGAAGTTCTTCACATAGAAGAAGTCATATTGAAGCTTCATGTTGATCTCGGCGAGATCGGCAACATGGCCCTGATTGACCTGGGCCCAGCCGGTGATGCCTGGCCTGACGATATGCCGGTACGAATAGAAGGGAATTTCCGCTTCGTACCAGCTCGACAGGTCGATCGCTTCCGGCCGCGGTCCGATCCAGCTCATGTCGCCGGTCAGGATATTGAGGATCTGCGGCAGTTCGTCGAGCCGGGTGCGGCGGATAAACCGGCCGATCCGCGTGATCCGGTCGTCGTCCACCTTTGTGATGGCGCTCTTGCGCCGCGACGCCTGATCGCCCTCATCGTCACGCGGCCTCATCGACCGAAACTTGATCATGGTGAACGACCGCCCACGATATCCCATCCGCCTTTGCAGGAAAAAGACCGGCCCGGGCGAATCGATACGAATGGCGATGGCGATCATGATCATCGCGATCGCCAGCGCTGGCATTACCGCCACGCACGCCCCAAGATCGACGAGGCGCTTGAGCTTGCGATAGGCGAGGTTGGGGAGCAGGGATCCGAAACTGTTCTCCGACAGGTGTTCGATCTGCACGCGCCCGGTGAGCAACTCACGGACCTGCTTTACATGGTAGACCGGAACACCGTTGATCGCCGCCTGGGCAAGCATCCGTTCCCAGGGCGAATCAAGATCGTGATGAAGATCGGCCACGATCATCACGTCGCGCCCGCCCGGAACGACCGGCTCAACCAGTGGGATCCACAAGGCTCCCTCGATATCCTCGAGAAAACCCGTCCGGCCGCCGGGCACGACATGGAAACGGCGGACAGTCCTGCGCGCGCTGAGATAGGCCAGGGCATATGCCGCGGCGACACTCAGGGTGAAACTCGCGATGAGGACAGTCCGGTTATAGTCGAGCCGCAAGACGATTGCGGTCAGGATCGCCAGGCCGAAAGCCATGGAAAAGGTCGGCAGGACGTAGATGAAGGTGCGGGTTCCCGGGAACCCTCCTATGCGCCTGGCCAGCAAGGTTGCGCTGACGACGCTGCAAAAGGAGAGCACGAAGCTAGCCGGCGCCGAGGGATGATGATCATAATTGGAATGCAGGCCGTATCGCGCCGCGAGGGGCAGAAGCACGCCCAGCAATATCTCGACGAGCAGTTGCACCCGTAACGACGATATCCATCGCATATTGCCGACGAGACTGGAGAGACTACGCTGCATCAGCATGATTCAGGTACGATCCCAACGACCTGAAACAAGCACCATCGCTAAGCTCCCGCATGAACACCCATCGAATGCGACGCCAGCACCATGCGCCCCTCCACCGCTTCCGTCCTTGATCCAAATCGTTCCCCGAATCCAGCCACGTCCCGCACATGCGAAGATATTTCTCCGCCTCTTCTAGCACTCGGAGGCTGTTACCGCGATCACAACATCCGATTCGGTATCCGATTCGGTTAGATTCGCCCGGAACGATGTTACCAGTCACCACCGCCCCAGATAAAGCGTAACCGCCGCAATGGCGTAGATACATTGTCGTCATTCGCCCCGAGTCGACATTCATGGGCTATTTTGGGCTTAACCCGTTGCTTGGTACAGAATCGACATATGTCCCCTGCGAGGTCATGAAACCTTTCTTCTGGTGTGATGTTACCGCATCAGTTCAAGAAGGTTGTGCAAATGCGAACGTTTTGGGTGGACAAAATCCGGGCTTAACGCTAAGCCCAGACCGTGAGCCTACTTCCAAGCGGTTCAGGAGGAGACTGAATAATGAAATTTTCGCGGGTAACCGCCGCCATCCTTATGGTGAGCCTTTCTTCGCCGCTGTTCGCCGGTGCCGAGCAGTCGGTTGGCAAGCTGACGGCAGCTAGTGAGGGTACTTTCGTTTCACGCGCGGGCAAGCTGATGCCGGCAACCGCTGGTCAGTCGCTCTATGCTGGCGATCGCGTCGTCACGCGTGGCCAAGCCAAGGCAAAGGTTGCCTTTCCAGGCTGCAGCTACTCGATGGTACCAACGTCGGTGCTTTCGGTTAGCGCCTCGGGTTGTGCGACCGGTCCCAAGTCGTTCGCTCAGGACGGCAGCACAGACGATACCGGCGCGGGCAGTGGCGGCGGCGGTGGCGTCGTTCTGGGCCTCGGCATCGTAGCCGCCGGTCTTGGCGCTTACTTCGCGTTCAAGAACGACGACTCGAAGCCTGCCAGCCCGTAAGCGCTGCAGCTACGATCAGAGATAGAGGGCCGGACGCAAGTTCGGCCCTTTTCGTATGCGCAGCCTTTCCGAAGGCGCTGATCCGGCGGCAAAGCACGGTCTTCCCTTCAGCCGATTCGTGTCGAGGGACCCAGTCCCATCTTTCGGTCGATGGCGAAATCGCAATTGGCTAAAGCCGCTCACTCACCGAACGGTGGGTTGCCAACCCGGCCATCCCTTCCTACCCCCAAACACGGGGAGCGAATGACCTGATGCGAATTCTTGTCACCGGCTCGGCCGGGTTCATCGGTTATCACGTTGCATTGCGTCTGATCGCAGGCGGCGACACCGTCATCGGAATCGACAACCTCAACGACTATTACAGCGTCGCCCTCAAGGAGGCGCGCTTGGCGCAGCTTGTCGAACGGGGGGGCGACCGATTCCGGTTCGTGAAGGTGGACTTCTCGGATCACAAGAGCCTGGATGAGGCGCTTTCCGACATCCGATTCGACCGGATCGTGCATCTCGGCGCGCAGGCTGGCGTGCGCTATTCGATCGACAATCCTCGTGCCTATGCGACGTCGAATGTCGCGGGGCACCTGAATATCCTGGAGCTCGCCCGCAGCCGCCAGACCGAGCATGTCGTCTATGCGTCATCCTCTTCGGTCTATGGCGGCAATGCCGAACTCCCCTTCCGGGTCGAGGATCGCGTCGACCATCCACTTTCGCTTTACGCCGCCACCAAGAAGGCGGACGAACTGATGAGCGAGACCTATGCCCATCTTTACCGGCTGCCGCTGACGGGGTTGCGTTTCTTCACCGTCTACGGGCCCTGGGGCAGGCCCGACATGGCGATGTGGCTGTTTACCAAGGCGATCCTCGCCGGTGAGCCGATTCGCGTATTCAACGGCGGCGACATGCGCCGGGATTTCACGTTCATCGACGATGTGGTGTCGGGTGTGGTCGCCTGCGTACAAAAACCGCCGGCCGATGATGGAGCGATCAAGGCCGGCGGCAGTGTAGCGCCGCATGCGATCTACAATATCGGCAATCACCGCGCGGAAGAGCTGGGCCGGCTGATCTCACTGATCGAGGCCTCATGCGGGCGCGAAGCGATCAGGATCATGGAGCCGATGCAGCCAGGCGATGTGCACGCGACCTATGCCGATATCAGCGCCATCCAGCGTGATATCGGCTTCGAGCCATCGACCACGCTCGATACCGGCGTGCCCCTGTTCGTCGACTGGTACCGGACCTATCACGGTCTCTGAGGGCGAACCTCAGCGCAGCAGGTCGACCGCAAAAGCACGTACCGACGGGCCGATATCCGCGCGGGCGATGGCCAGGGCCAGATTAGCCTGGACGTACCCCGCCTTGTCGCCGCAATCATAACGACGGCCATCGAAGGTCAGGCCGTGAAACGGCTGATCGCCGATCATGCGCGCCATGGCATCGGTGAGCTGGATCTCGCCGCCCGCGCCCTTTTCCTGGGTTTCGAGCACACGCATTACCTCGGGCTGGAGAATGTAGCGCCCGATCACCGACAGATTGGACGGGGCCGTGCCGGGCTTTGGCTTCTCCACCAGGCCCTTGACTTCGGTAAGCGCTCCTTCGCGGACACCCGGCGTGATTACGCCGTACATGTGGGTCTGGTCCTCAGGCACTTCCTGAGCACAGATCATGTTGCCACCGACCTTCATATAGGCATCGACCATCTGCCTGAGGCAGCCCGGCTTGCCGACCATGAAATCGTCAGCGAGCAGCACCGCGAACGGCTCGTCCCCGACGATGTCACGCGCGCACCATACGGCATGGCCGAGGCCCATCGGCTCCTGCTGGCGGACATAGGCGACGGCGCCGGGCTTGAGGCGGGTCTGATGGAGCAGATCGAGCGACTTGCCGCGATTCGCCATAGTCGTCTCAAGCTCATAGGCGATGTCGAAATGATCCTCGATCGCCGACTTACCGCGACCGGTCACGAAGATCATCTGCTCGATCCCCGCCTCGATCGCCTCGTCCACCGCGTATTGGATCAGCGGGCGATCGACGACCGGCAGCATTTCCTTGGGCAGCGCCTTGGTCGCGGGAAGGAAGCGGGTGCCCAGACCGCCAACGGGGAACACGGCCTTACGCAGAGGCTTGATCGGCATCTTGTCTCTCTTTTTGAACTGGGAAAATAAGGCGTGTCGAAGGTAATTGTCCGCCCCTAGTAAAGCAGTGTGTCAAAGGAAAGTACCCATAGCCGGATGATGCGCCGAAGGCATCCGCCACCCGTGACGAAGCGAAAGGCGCGGCTATCCTGATGAAGAAGAAGAGGGACCACCGGCGACATGACGCTGGAGAGGATGGAGGCCGGATTCAGCCCCTGATCCACCAACGGAGTAGACCGGCGACAATGCCCAGCGCGAGAACGCTCGCGGCCCATATTCCCGCCATCCAGACGAGCCGCTTCCACAGGGGCGCCGCGTCAGCCTGCATCAGTGATAACCTTGCGTGCCCACCTTGCCGCGGAACACCCAATAGGCCCAGCCGGTATAGCCGAGGATCAGGGGCAGCATGATGCTCGCCCCGATCAGCATGAAGACCTGCGAGCTTTCCGGCGCGGCCGCATCCCAGATCGTCAGCCGCGCTGGTACGATATAGGGATACATGCTGATACCGAGCCCGACAAAGCAGAGAGCGAAAAGCCCCAGCGCAAGCAGGAAGGGCATATGCTGCGCCTCGCGCCCCAGAGCACGCCAGAACAAGAGGCCCAGCACGCCGACCAGGACCGGGACAGGCGCCGTCAGCAACAGGCCGGGCATCTGGAACCAGCGGGAATAATAGTCATTGGTCAGGAACGGCGTCGCGGCGCTGACCGCAACGATCGCGACCAGCGTGACAACACCATAGCGCCGGGCGAGGCGATAGGCGTGCCGCTGCGCCTTGCCTTCCGTCTTGGCGATGAGCCAGGTGCTGCCGAGCAACGCATAGGCGGCAACGACGCTTGCGCCGGTCAGCAGGCTGAACGGTGTCAGCCAGTCGAGCCAGGCACCGCCGTAGCCACGCCCGCTGACCTTCACCCCCTGGAGCAGCGCACCGAGGATGATGCCCTGCGCCAGCGCAGCGACGATCGAACCGGCCGTGAAGCCGAAATCCCAGAAGGCGCGGTGGCGCGGATCACGCCAGCGGAACTCGAATGCAACGCCGCGGAAGACGAGCCCAAGCAGCATAGCAATAATCGGCGGGTAGAAGGCAGGCATCAGCACCGCAAAAGCGAGCGGGAAAGCAGCCATCAGCCCTCCCCCGCCGAGCACCAGCCAGGTCTCGTTGCCGTCCCAGACCGGCGCGATGGCGTTCATTGCCGCGTCGCGCTCCTCGCCGACGCCGAAGGCCGGGAAGATGATACCGATTCCGAGATCGAACCCGTCGAGCACGACATAGGCGAAGACGGCGAAGGCGATGAGGAATGCCCAGATCGTCGCGAGGTCGTAATTATAGCTCATGGCGCCCTCCCCGTCACATCCTGGGCCGGCGCGGGTGCAATCCCGGCGGTACGGATCGGCGCCGTGCCGAGATCAGGCTCGCCTGCCTCCACACCCTTCTCGATCAGTTTGAGGATGTACCAGACGCCGATGCCGAACACCGCGAAATAGACCAGCACAAAGGCAATGAGCGACGCGCCGACAGCGGGCGCATCGAGCGGCGATGCGCTGTGCACTGTCCGGAGCAGACCATAGATGGTCCAGGGCTGGCGCCCGACTTCCGTCGTGACCCAGCCGGCGATAACGGCGACGAAGCCCGCCGGCCCCATCAGCACGCCGGCACGGTGAAGCCATTTCCAGTCATAAAGCTTGCCACGCCACCGTGCGACCAGGCTCCACAACCCGAGTCCGAAGATCGCGAGGCCGAGCCCGACCATGATGCGGAACGACCAGAAGAGGATGCCGACCGGTGGCTGGCGATCTTCGGGGATCGTATCGAGCCCGGCGAGCGGAGCATTGGGATCGTGCTTCAGGATCAGCGAACCCACCTTCGGGATCTCGACCGCATAGTCCATCCGTCGCTCTTTAGAGTTCGGGATGCCGAACAGGATCAGCGGGGCACCGTCCGGATGGCTGTCGTAGTGGCCTTCCATCGCCATCACCTTGGCCGGCTGATGCTCGAGCGTGTTCAGCCCCTGCTGATCCCCGGCGAGGATCTGGATCGGCGCGACGAGCGCCGCCATCCACATAGCCATCGAGAAAATCTTCCGCGCATGCGGATCATTGCGGTCCTTCAGCAGATGCCACGCGCCGGTTGCACCGACCACGAGCGAGGTGGTGAGATAGGCGGCAATCACGGTGTGGACGAGGCGATAAGGGAAGCTCGGGTTGAAGATCACCGCGGCCCAGGATCCCGCCACGACGAACTGCCCCTGCGGGTTGATGGCGTAGCCGACCGGCGTCTGCATCCAGCTATTGGCGGAAAGAATCCAGAAGGCGGAAATGGTGGTGCCGATCGCGACCAGGCAGGTTGCGGCGAAGTGAAGCTTGCGGCCGACCTTCTCCATGCCGAACAGCATCACGCCCAGGAAACCCGCCTCGAGGAAGAAGGCGGTCAACACCTCATAGGCCATCAGCGGGCCGATCACCGGCCCCGCCTTGTCCGAGAACACCGCCCAGTTGGTGCCGAACTGATAGGACATGACGATGCCCGAGACGACGCCCATCGCGAAGGTGACAGCAAAGATCTTCAGCCAGAAGCGGAAGATGTCGATGTAGAGCTGCTTGCCCGTCCGCAGCCACAACCCTTCCAGAACCGCAAGGTAGCTCGCCAGGCCGATCGAGAAGGACGGAAAAATGAAGTGGAAACTGACAGTGAAGGCGAACTGAGCGCGGGCCAGGACGATAGGATCGATGGCGTCGAACATGGCAGCCCCCTCGTTCCCGCTGGTCTGCGCCCGATGCGGACCCAAGGCAAGTGCAGCGAGCGCAATCCCGATAGCGCCAAATGACTTGAGCGGTCCCGCGGAATAACCTTATGGAAACGCAGCGCGACTGCAGGAAACCCATCGGCGCGCCCGGCCACTGCACCGATCAGCGTTGAATCAGCGGAGCGAACCCCGACCTTTTCACCCGACCCTGTTCAGGGTTTCGCGGCGCCCGGTGCCGGCGGCGTGCCGGCGGCCGAAGGGGCATCCGGTGCCGGCGGCGTGCCCGCCTGTTGCCGCTGCTGCTCTTCGAGCATCATCTGGCGGAGCACCGACTCGGGGATGAAATCGAGCAACTCGATATCGAACACCAATATCGAATGCGCCGGAATCGGGCCGGTCGCTTCGTCGCCATAAGCGAGGCTCGGCTTGATCCAGAAACGGGTCTTGCCGCCCTTCTGCATCAGCTTCAGCGCCTCGGAGAAGCCGGGCACGACGGCGGTGACGGGAAGCGGCGTCGGCCGCTGGGTCTTGTCGAACACGGTACCGTCGATGAGCCGGCCCTCATATTGGATGAGGGTGACATCCGAATCGGTCGGCTTCGCCTCGCCCGTGCCCGGCGTCTGCACCTGATATTGCAAGCCCGACGCCGTCTCGACCACGCCTTTGACGGCTCGGTTGGTCTTCAGGAAAAGCTCGGTCGGATCGGGCTGGACCGGCACCGACGGCACCGATGGGACTGCGGGCTTGGGCGGAGCGGACTGGGCCAGAACCGGTACGGCGATCATTGTCGCCCCGGCCAGGGCAACGGCAACCAGCGAGCGACGAAAAGACAGCGGCGTCACTTGCCGGCGGGCGCCGCGCCAGGGGCGGGAGCAGGGCCTGCCCCGGGAGGCATTGCGCCTTGCATCTGCTGTTGCATCTGCATCTGGCGGATCACTGCCTCAGGCAGGAAATCGAGCAGTTCGACGTCGAACACCAGCACCGAATTGGCGGGGATCGGGCCAGTCACCTTGTCGCCATACCCAAGGCTCGGCTTGATCCAGAAACGGTATTTCGACCCCTTGGGCATCAGCTTCAGTGCTTCGGAAAAGCCCGGCACGACCTCGCTCACTTTCATCGGGGTCGGCTGCTGCGACTTGTCGAAGGTGGTACCGTTGGTCAGCTTGCCTTCGTAATTGACGAGCGCAACGTCGGCATCGGTCGGCTTCGGGCCGCCCTTGCCCGGGGTGATGACCTTGTACTGAAGGCCCGACGGCGTCTCGACCACGGTCTTGTCACCGCTGCGGTTCTTCTTCAGGAAGACCACCGCCGGATCGTTCTGCACTTTCCACCAGGCCATGCCCTGAAACACGCCGAGAGTAGCCGCTACGCCGAGAGCGATGCCGATCACGACATAGAGAATCGGCTTCGCGTTAAAAGGCTTCTTGGCGGTCGGCGGAATGGTGGCCATCGGGATGTTCCTGGGCGCCGCGGCGCGGTGGACCGCGCGGCGACTGGAAATTAGAGAAAGCGGATCAGCGCGCCGGCGGCGGGCCGCCCTGTGGCATCTGCTGTTGCATCTGCTGCTGCATCATCTGCTGGCGATAGGCCGCCTCCGGCATGAAGCCGAGCATATCGATGTCGAAGATGAGGACCGAGCCGTTGGGGATCTTGGCCGGATCGGGCGAGCGCTCGCCATAAGCCAGTTCCGGCTTCATCCAGACCCGATATTTCGCGTCCTTGGGCATCAGCTTTAGCGCCTCTAGGAAGCCCGGCACGGCGCCACCGGAGAGCGGGAACGGCACCGGCTGCTGCGAGGCATCGAAGACGGTACCGTCGCGCAACCGGCCAACATACATGACGCCGGCTAGATCGGCCTGGGTCGGGCGCGGCCCCTCGCCTGCCTTCAGCACTTTGTACTGCAGGCCCGACGCGGTTTCGACCACGCCGGGGCGGCTCTTGTTCCAGGAGAGGAACTGGGCGTTGGAGCCCTTGAGCGCAACGACCTCAGCCGTGCCGCGATTCGCCAGCCATCCGGCGGCGAGGATCGCGACCAGGATGCCGATCCACAGATACACCAGAAAGCTCCGCTTCGTGGGCTGGAGCGGGACTGCGGTGATCGTGGACATCGTGGAGCACCCTTACTCGGCGGCCGGAAGGACAGCCGGGACTAGAAGACAGCAAGCGCAAGACCGTGGGGGCGCGAGAGCCATGCCCCCCGCGCCGGCGGAGTTACCGCGCTCCGTCACGCTCCAGGCGCTTGCGCTCCAGCTTGCGGGCGCGGCGCACGGCGGCGGCACGCTCACGAGCGCGCTTCTCGCTGGGCTTCTCATAGTGACGGCGCAGCTTCATTTCACGATAAACGCCCTCGCGCTGCAGCTTCTTCTTGAGGGCGCGCAGCGCCTGATCGACGTTGTTGTCGCGAACGATGATTTGCATAAACCCGCGGGTCTCCGGTCAATAGGAATCGGTCGTCGCAAACATGGGTTTGCGCCGTGTGGGAGGGCCCCTATCAGGCGAAACCGGTGTTTTCAAGCCGAATCACCTTGCGGGCTGGCCGCCCATGGCGCCTGCGCCAAGGTCCGGGCGAGGTAATCGATCAGCACCTGCACGCGCAGTGGACGCAACGGACTGGGCGGCATGACGAGGTGCAAACCCAGCGGTCTGGCGGTCCATTCGGGTAGGCCCACCTCAAGCAGTCCCTCCTGCACCTCGCGCCACACCAGGAACTCTGGCTGGAGGGCGAGTCCCTGGCCGGCGATCAGCACCGGATTGAGCAGATCGGCATTGTCGGTCCAGACCCGGACGGGCGGCTCGACCACATCCTCGCCGAACTGCGGATGGCTGAAACGCCACACACCCGGCTGTGCGCTTCCCTTATAGGCGAGCGCGACGTGATTGCTCAGTTCCGCTGGGTGAGTCGGACGGCCATGGGCATCGAAATAGGCAGGCGCGCCGACCAGCAGCAGGCGGACCGGGCATAGCCGGCGCGAGAGGAGCGAAGAATCCTCGAGACTCGCGATTCGCAGGGCGAAGTCGAAACCCTCGGCCACCAGATCGACCCGGCGGTCGCTGAGCGCGAGATCGAGCGCCACCTCGGGATAGGCCTGAAGAAAGGCCGGCAACACCGCGCCGAGATAGGCGGTGCCGAACGACAGGGGCGCGCTGACCCGCACAAGGCCGCGCGGCACCTTCGACTGATCGGCCGCCTCGTCCTCGACCGCCTCGCCTTCGCTGAGGATGCGCGTGGCGCGATCGAGCGAGGCCCGCCCCGCCTCGGTCAGCGAAAGCCGCCGCGAGGTCCGGGCGAGCAGCGCGAAGCCGAGCCGCGCCTCGAGCCGGCCGATCGCCTTGGACACGGTCGGGTTGGACAGGCCGAGTTCCGTCGCCGCCCCGGAGAAGGAGCCGCGTTCGGCGACCTTGGCGAAGATCGCCCAGGCTTCGAGATCGGGAAGTCGTCTTGTCATTTTCGGCAATGATGTGATGCCAACGTTTCTATTTCGTCAAGCGCCGATCGACCACATCTTGCTGGCAACGGAGCACAGGGGCTCCACCAAGGAGACAGACAATGATTGATCGCAGGCCTTTCGCAACGCTCGGCGGCGCCAACCACGGGTGGCTCGACGCCAAGCATCATTTCTCGTTCGCCAGCTATTACGACCAGGCCCGGATGGGCTGGGGCGCGATCCGCGTGTGGAACGACGACACGATCGCCCCGGGCACCGGCTTCCCGCCTCATCCGCATGCCGACATGGAGATCATCACCTATGTCCGCGAAGGCGCGATCACGCATCAGGACAGCCTGGGCAATATCGGCCGCACCGAGGCCGGCGACGTCCAGGTGATGAGCGCGGGGTCGGGCGTCCGCCATTCCGAATATAATCGCGAGCCCGGCACGACCCGCATCTTCCAGATCTGGATCGAACCGAAGACCCGCGGCGAAGCCCCCAGCTGGGGTGCCAAACCCTTTCCCAAGGGCGCCCGGTCCGGCCAGTTCGTCACCCTCGCCAGCGGTTTCGCCGATGACGCCGACGCGCTGCCGATCCGCACCGATGCCCGCATCGTTGGCGCCACGCTGAAGGCAGGCGAGACGGCCGAATATCCGATCGGCGCCGACCGCCACGGCTATCTCGTCCCAGCCAGCGGTTCGGTCGAGGTCAACGGGGTGCGCCTCGATGCGCGGGACGGCGCCGCCATCGCCGACGAGGCGGTGCTGCGCGTCACCGCGATCGAGGATGCCGAGATTGTCCTCGTCGACGCAGCCTGAACCACCAACCACCATCACGCCAAAGGGAGAACGACCGTGAACAGCATCACCACCAAGGTGATCAACGCCGACCTGTTCGCCTTCATCAAGGGCTGATCGCCGACCCTTCCGATGGGAAGACAAGAAACGGGCTGCGGCCATGGGGCGTTTGCACCATCGCCGCAGCCCGCTATTGCGAGCCGCATGACCGGTACGCCCCTCACCTTCTACAACAGCCTGACCCGCTCGCTCGAGCCTTTCAGCCCGATCGATGCCGCCAATGTGCGAGTCTATTCGTGCGGGCCGACGGTCTATAATTATGCCCATATCGGTAATCTGCGCGCCTATGTCTTCACCGACACGCTGAGCCGGGTGCTGACCTGGAAGGGATATCCCCTCACCCACATCATCAACATCACCGATGTCGGGCACCTGACGTCCGACGCCGACGCCGGCGACGACAAGATGGAAGCGGCCGCCCGCGCCAGCGCCAAGAGCATCTGGGACATCGCGGCGCACTATACCGAGGCGTTCAAGTCCAACTTGAGGGATCTGGGCATCCGCGATCCGGCGCGCTTCCCGCTGGCGACCGACCATATCGTCGAGATGATCGACTTCGCTGAAAAGATCGCACCGGAGCACTGCTACGAGCTGGAGAGCGGCCTGTATTTCGACGTGTCCACCGTGCCCGATTACGGCCGGCTGGCGCGCGTGGCGGATGACGAGCGCGAAGGGCGGATCGATCCGGTCGCAGGCAAGCGCCATCCGCAGGACTTCGCGATCTGGCGCAAATCGGCCGAGGGCGAGAACCGCCAGATGGAGTGGGATTCGCCCTGGGGCCGCGGCGCGCCGGGCTGGCATCTCGAATGCTCGGTGATGAGCCAGAAGTATCTCGGGCCGAACTTCGACATCCACACCGGCGGCATCGACCACCGCGAGATTCACCACCCGAACGAGATCGCGCAGAATCAGGCGCATTGCGGCTGCGCGGATACGGGCGCGGCGTTCTGGATGCACAACAACTTCCTGGTCGAACGCGACGGCAAGATGAGCAAGTCCAAGGGCGAGTTCACCCGGCTGCAGACGCTGATTGATGCCGGGGTGCATCCCCTCGCCTATCGCCTGATGTGCCTGAGCGCGCATTATCGCAGCGAACTTGAGTTCAGCCCGGAGAATCTCGCCGCAGCGGCGACCCGGCTGAAGCGGCTGGTCATCACGGTGCAGGCACTGCGTGCGCGGGCCGACGGGACCGAAACGGGGGATGCATCGCGCTATCTCGACGCGCTCGATGCTGCCGTCTCCGACGACCTCAACACGCCGCGCGCTTTGCCCGTGCTCGACGAGATGCTGGCCGACAAGAAGCTGTCGCCCGCGACGCGGCTGAAGACGCTGGAGGCGTTCGACCAAGTGCTCGGGCTGCAGCTCTCCACCCTCACGCGCGAAGCATTGCGGGTGAGGCCGGCATCAGCCGCAATCGCGCCCGAAGCGATCGAGGCACGGCTGGCCGAGCGCAAGGAAGCGCGGGTCGCGAAGGACTTTGCCCGGTCCGACGCGATCCGCGACGAGCTTGCGGCGGCAGGCGTCGAGGTGATGGACGGCGATCCGCTGGGCTGGGACTGGAAGCCCACACTTTAGAAGGAAAAGCGTCCCACACGACCCGGGATGAGCACGCGCATTTTTTCTTCCGCTGTTATGTTGGAGTTCCGAGCAGAATTGCCGCTTGTCTCTCAAGGACTTGAGAGGCGTTTCCGCTGTTACGCGAAACAGCGGAAAAACGGCAGCGGAACAGCGACATTTTCCGCTGTTTCCTCCGCGAAATGCGCCGGAAAACCGCTGATATTTCGTCGACGATATCAAAGAGCGGGACGAGGCCGGGATAGCCTCCTTCCGGTGGGATCGTGCGACACCCGGCCCCGGCGTTGAATCGATCCAGAGCATGACGACGCCGGGCTTGTCGCACGGGTGACCGCACGGCATGAACCGGGCGATCCCGGGACCATCCGGGACGACGAGAGGTCTCCGCCATGAAAGCCGTGCTCCCAGCGCTCGCCCGTCCCCTGCTCGAACCGCGCCTGCCCGCTGGCCTCGATGTCTCCTGGTTCGCCAGTCGCGAGGACGCGATGGAGATGATCGTCGATGCCGACATCGCGTGGGTCGACATGCAGAAGACCGGTACGATCGGCGAGGCGGTCGCGGGTGCGAAGCAGCTCAAATGGCTGTTCACGATCCTGGCCGGAATCGACTTCCTCGACCTGCCCGCATTGCGCCGACAGGGCACGATCGTGACCAACGGTACCGGCATCAACGCGCTTGCGGTGGCCGAATATGCGGTGCTGGGCGTGCTCGCCGCGGCCAAACGCTTCGACGAGGTTGTGCGCATCGCCGACCGGCACGAATGGACCATTACACCCCCCGGACAGGTCGAACTGTTCGAGACCAAGGCGCTGATCGTCGGCTATGGCACGATCGGCGCGCTGATCGGGGATCGGCTGAAGGCGTTCGGCGTCGAGGTGACGGGCGTGACCCGTTCCGGGCGGGACGGCACGCTGACGCCGGAAGCCTGGGCGCCGAAGATCGGCGACTATGACTGGGTGATCCTGGCGGCGCCCTCGACCGACGAGACCCAGGCGCTGATCGGCGCAGAGGAACTGGCAGCGATGAAGCCGAGTGCCTGGCTGATCAACATCGCACGCGGCGACATGGTCGATCAGGACGCGCTGATCGAGGCACTGGCCAAAAAGCGGATCGCCGGTGCGTTCCTCGACACGGTGAGTCCGGAGCCGCTGCCGCCGGAGCATCCGTTATGGGATGCGCCGAACACAATTCACACCATGCATCTGTCCGGGCGGAGCCAGACAAAGATGTTCCAGCGCGCGGCAGCGCTGTTCCTGGACAATCTGGATGCGTTTCTCGCCGGACGGGAGATGCGCAACGTGGTCGATCTCGAAGCCGGATATTGAGCCTCACCAGCAGCTACAGCACCATGCGTCAAATCTGACTCAGGCGAGCTCAAATATCCCTTCTGCGATTCCCCGGCGAAGGCCGGGGTCCAGTTGGGAAGGCCATGGTGGCGGAGCGACGACGATCATTCCCGCCCCCCCAACTCGACCCCGGCCTTCGCCGGGGAAGCAAAAAGAAGAATCGAAGCAGCGGTTCTAACGAGCCAGATTCAAGGCTTGCCGCCCTAGTGGCGGAAGAACAGGGTCAGGGCGGCGACGTGGTTCATGCGGCTGCGGCCGGCCGGCTGGTCGATCAGCTGATTGAGATAGCCCGCCTCGACCGTCGAGGCCCCGCCGACCGGAATCTCGAGGCCAATGAAGTTGCGCATCTGATCGAAGCCCGAGCGGGCGCCCCAGCGGGTATCGTTCAGCGCGACGAAGACCTCCGAATAGACCAGCGCATTGGGGCCCTTGGTGCCCGGCTTCAGCGGCGTTTCGTACCGCAGCATCTCGCGCAGGCGCAGCCCCATACCGCCGTCGTCCGATCGCCAGCGCTCCTCGAACCGTGTGCGGGACGAGAGCTCCCCGCCGGGCGACGCCTTGATGGTCCAATTCACTTGCTGGAAGCTGCGTTCCTCGTTGATGTCGCGCCCGCCCGCCACCGGCACGACGACATGGGCATAACCCTGATAAAGAGTCACAGCCTTGCCCAGTTTCACGCCGATCGCGCCGCGCAGGAGCAACTGGTCGAGGCGGGAGGAACCGTCCCCGATGCGCGGCTGAAGCTCGGCGAAATAGACGAGGTCGCCGGAAAGTGTGCCCATCGAGGTCAGGTTAACCCAGACCTGCTCGTCATGACGGGTCTGGGCCGAGGCAATGGCGGGCAGGCAGAGCAACGTTGCGGCGGCAGCGCCCGCGAACAGGATTTTCGGCATCATGGGCGGGTACCGCCGCCATATTGCTGATATTTTTCCGGTTCATCAGGAAAGGTCGCGCCTTTTGCTATCCGCTATCATTTGCAACAGCCGGGTCGTTCCATTAGCGCGCTACGGCAGTTTCGTTTCGTGACGCCCGTCCGCGAGGGACAGACCATGTTGCTCCATATCCCAAGCCTGTTCTCCGCCGAGGAAGTGCGGGAGGCGCGCGCGCTGCTGGAAGGCGCCGACTGGGAGGATGGACGGCGTACCGCCGGGCATCTGGCGGCGCAGGTCAAGAGCAACCTGCAACTTCCGATCGACCACCCGGTGGCGAAGCGGCTGGGCGACCTGATCCTCGACAAGCTGGGGGGCAATGCGCTGTTCGTCGCCTCCACCCTGCCGCTGCGGGTGCTGCCGCCGCGGTTCAACCGCTATGAAGGCGGTGGCGCCTATGGCGCACATGTCGACAATGCGATCTTCCCGATCCCCGGCACACCGGTGCGGGTGCGTACCGATGTGTCGACCACCATCTTCTTCAGCGATCCGGACGAGTATGACGGCGGCGAGCTGATCGTCGAGGACACGTTCGGCAATCATAGCGTGAAGCTGCCCGCGGGCGACATGGTCGTCTATCCGGGCAGCAGCCTGCACCATGTGACGCCGGTGACCCGGGGAACCCGCTTCGCCTCCTTCTTCTGGACCCAGAGCCTGGTGCCGCCCGATGCGCAGCGCAAATTGCTGTTCGACCTGGACAAGGCGATCCAGGGACTGAGCATGGACCACCCCGAACATGACTCGATCGGGGGGCTGACCAACATCTATCACAATCTGCTGCGCCAATGGTCGATCACGTGACGCACCTGCCGCCGCTGGCGGCGATACCGGCCGGGTTGAACACGCTTGGCGATTATGCGCGGCGCGCGGCCCAGCATCTGCCGGCCGATGTCCTCGACCATATCGAAAGCGGATCGGGCAGTGGCCTGACCCTGATCGAGAACCGCGAGGCGTTCGACCGGCTGCACCTGTTGCCGCGCGTGCTGCGCGACCTGCGCGGCGGGAGCAGCGAGATCGCGCTTTTCGGCCGCCGACATGCGGCGCCGATCCTGCTTGCGCCCCTCGCCTATCAGCGCCTCGCCCATCCCGAAGGCGAGCTGGCCATGGTGCGCGCGGCGATGGCGATGGAGATCGCCACCATCGTCAGCACCCTGTCCAGCTTCACGCTGGAGGAGATCACCGCCGCCGGGCAAAGCGCGGCCGCGGAGCTGGACAAGCCGGCCGCGCCTCTATGGTTCCAGCTTTACCTGCAGGACGATCGCGACGTGAGCGCCGAGCTGGTCGGCCGCGCCGAGCGCGCCGGCTATGAGGCGATCGTCCTGACCGTCGACGCATCGGTGAAGCGATCCGAGTTCATGCTGCCGGCGGGGATCGATGCAGCCAATCTGCGCGGCTTGCCGTGTCTGCGCCAGACGAGCACGGCACAGGGCAGCATCCTGTTCGGCACCCCGCTTACCGACGCGGCACCGCGATGGGACGATCTTGGCTGGCTCAGGGCGCAGACGCGCCTGCCGCTGATCGTCAAGGGTGTGCTCGCGGTGGAGGACGCGCGGCAGGCCGTGTCGGCGGGCGCTGACGGGCTTGTCGTGTCGAACCATGGCGGACGCGTGCTCGACGGCCTGCCTTCGGCGCTCGACGTGATGCCGGCGATGATCGAGGCAGTGGGTGGCACGGTGCCGCTGTTGCTCGACGGCGGCGTCAGGTCGGGCACCGACGTCGTAAAGGCCATCGCGCTTGGCGCATCGGCGGTGCTGGTCGGCCGTCCCCAGATGCACGCGCTGGCGGTGGCCGGCATGGCGGGTGCCGCGCATATGCTGCACATCCTGCGCGCGGAGTTCGAGCTCGCCATGGCGCAACTCGGCTGCCGAACGGTGGACGAGATCGGCCGCGAGTGCCTGTTCCGCGGCCGCTGAAGCACTGACCGACAGCTGCGGCGCGGTAAGGGGCGGACCGTCCCGGGCGATGACCGTATCGCCCGGGCCGGCCGCCAGCCCTCGCCGTGAACCGCCCTGTCAGACGGGGGCGAACTGCGCTTCCACCTTCGCATGGGTCTTGAGATCGAGTGTCAGCTTCGGATCGGTCACCGTCCGGGGTTTGGCGTTGCCCTGGCGGATCTCCCAATGGGCGAATTTCACGCCATTGGCCGGTTTCGGATCGACCGTGAGCTGGACCGTCTCCCCGCTGCGATCGAAGACGCGGTAGAGCTCGGCATAGTCGTGCCCGCCGAGTTGGATCGGCGAGAACCCGTCGGACGACCGCAGATCGAGAACGATCTGGCGGGGCGCCTTGAGTCCGCTGATCTTCATGCTGAAATCGAGCCGCTTGATCTTCGGGGCCGTGTCCTCCCCGCGCAGATTGAAGGTCGCGCGCAGGGTAAGGCTGGTCCAGGCCGACGGCATTGCCAGCTTCTGCCTGATCTTGTCGTCAGCATCGTCGAGAATCAGCCGCATCAGGTCCTTCGAGAATTCGCTCTCCTCGGCCTTGTCGATCTTGCCGCTGGCGAAATGATATCGGAAGGACTTCACGATCGGCGCGGCCAGACGCAGGCCGAACAGGGTCGTACCGTCGCGCACCACGCCGAGATCACTGATCTCGACGATGATTTCCGCATCGCCTCGCTTGGGCAGCGGCAATGTATCGTCGAACACGATTCCCTTCAGCGTGAGATCCGCCATCATCTGATGCTGCCATTCGGGCTCGATCACGCCCAGGCGGAGGGTGTCGATCTCCGAATTCAGGCCATCGTTGAGATCGGCGAGCACGCGCCCTTCGGTCGCCGCGTCGATCTCGAAATCGACATTCCGGTCGCTGAGGATCAGCGCCTGGAGATCCTTGATCAGCGAGGCGCGAATGTCGCGCAGGTTCGCCATGAACAGCGGCTTGAGCGCCGCGACCCGATCGGCCACGTCCCGGCTGGTCCATTGGTGAATCGGCTTGTCGCTGAGCAGCTTGTTGATGTCGTCGGCAAGCCGGTCGAGCGACCAGTTGACGCTCACGGGGCGGAACAACGAGGATTCGAACGCGCGCACGACATTGTACAGCGCTTCGGTCAGCGCCAGCCGGGCGCGATTGCGCATACCCTCGACGATCCTGAGCGTGTTCGCGCCGAGCAGCCGGGTGCGAGCCGACGCCTCCTTGTCGTAGAGCGCGGCGAGGCTGTCGAGATTGGAGGCAATGTCGGAATAGCCCTGGCCGACCTGCTGGCCGAGCTCGATCGTCGTCACATGCACCGCGGCGCGCTGCTCGATCAGATCCTTGATCTGCTTCGACAATGCCTTCCACGTCTCGTCCTGCGCGCCGAGCTTGGCGAGCCGCGCCTCGATCTCGCTCTGCGGGAGCTGCACGCTCTCATAGGCTTTTTTGAGGTGCGACGCGGCTGGAGAGAGTCCCTTGCCGATCGTCGACCAGGTCGAGGGCTTGGTCTTGGACAATTCCTTGATCTGATCGACCGTGAGCTTCTTGCCCCCGGCCTCGGTGAGTTCCTTGGCCTCGGCCTTGGCTTTCTTGACGACCTCCTCGGTGTCCTTCTGCATCGCCTTATAGGCACTGACGGTATCGCCGAGCCTGGTCTTGAGGTTCTTGACGACCTCATCCGGCTCCTTGTCGAGCAGGTCGGCCGCGTCGGCGCCCATCGACGCGATGCCGCCAAGGATCGGCTGGCCATAGGGAATGACCTGGCACAAGGCGGCGGCGAGGTTCACCGCGAACTTGATCTGCCCGATTTTGGCGAGATCGCCCGAAGCCTGGTTATAGAGGCGGGTCCGTTCGGTATCGAGCTTGCTCTGGACGGCGTTCTGGGCCTTTTCCAGATCGAGCACGTCCTGCTTGAGTTTCTCGGACCGGGTCTGCGCATCATGGAGCCGCTCCGCGATCTGCGCATTTTCCTTGATGATCAGGCGCGCTGCCCCCTCGGCCGCCTCGGCGTCTTCCTGCTGATGGCCCTGTTTAGCGGCGACCCACACCGTGAACATCAGCACCTCGAGCGCCATGTCCACTTCCATGCGGTAAAGCTGGAAGGCGCCGGAGAGCGACAGCATCGGCGTATAGCCGGCCGGCTTGCCGAAATAGTCGAGATGCGCGGCAAGGCGCTGCGACAGGGTGGAGAATTCGGTCTGCAGCGCACGCCAATAGGCTGCGTCCTTCTGCCGCCAGATCCGCTGTCCGATCGGCATCGGTTCCAGGAACACCTCGCTGTAGATATCGACCAGCCGCCTTGCATCGTCGCGCTCGTCGCTGAGATAGCGGGAGCTGACATGGCCCTGGATCAACGGGATGATGGCCGGGTGAAGCCAGACATTGGTCTCGGTCTCGTTCAGCTCCTCGGAGACGGGATCGGCATCCTTGCCTGCCTTGCCGGTGAAGCTGGCACCGTCCTTCGTGCTGTGTTGCGTGACCTGGACCTTGGCAGACGAGGAATTGTCATCGCTGCCCCAGAGATGGAACTCGTGATAATAGGTGCATTCGTAGAAGACCGACTGGTTCGGCCAGCCACCTTTGCCGCCCTGCGCCGTCGGCGCCTGCTTGCCCGCCTTGCCGGGCTTGCCCGACCAGAGGGCAACGAGCTTGCGCTGGTTGGTGAACAATTTTCCGGCAGCGCCCCCGTCGCCGGCATCACCGGGGGCTACCGCCGACGTGCCGTCGGTCGGCGGCTCGGTGATGCCCTCCACCATATTGCTGCCCGTGACGAATTCCGCGACCTTCCAGATGCGGCGGATGCCGAGGACCGTCTTGCCCTTGTGCTTGTCGAGCTTGACCGCGACCGTCGTCTTCATGCCCGAATCGATGTAGTAATCCTTGTCGGTATAATCGTTTCCGATCCAGGAGAGCGCGCCCCACACGCTCTTGCCGTCCGAGCCATTCTGTCCCCTGCCCGCACCCTGGCCGCTACCGCCATCGGTGACGATCCGCTTGATCCTGGAGCCCTGGGGAGTGACCAGGTCCTCGACATGGACTCGCACATCGCCGCCCTGCCTACCATTGGCGCCGTTCGCGCCCGGCGTGCGGCCGGCGGAATCCTGCGCATTGGGCATGTCCCAAGGGGCAGGGCTGGTGTCGATACAGCCGTCGCCCTCGAACTCGATCCGGCGCGCGAAGATGGTGACGCTGCATTCGGGCAACCACCAGCGGCACCGGATCGTGAGCGTGTCGCAGATGACGGTCAGCTTCGATACCTTCTGCGCTGGCAGATCGCCGGTCCGGCTGGAGCGCGTCGTGCCGGCGGCGACGGCGGTAACACCGAAGAGTCTGTGCGCATCGTCCTTGTCGTCGACGATCACGTGCAGGCCGGTCGCGGTGCGATCCTTGATGTTCTGCGTGCTGCTGCTGATCGAAACGTCGGTGAGTTGCACGGGATTCTCGCCCCCGGGCATCGAATGATAGAATGTCAGCTGATCCTTGATCGTCGCCGGCGACCGCAATGTCATTTGCCCCTCCTGTGCAATTTCGGAGGGGCGATCTCGCAACCCGCCTCGTGCCACTCAAGCGCAGTTGCCGCCGCTCTGGCGCTATCAGGCCCGTTTTGGGCAGGGCAGTAAGTTTCCGAAACGTTTACGAAAAAAAGCGCGGTCGTGAGACAAATGCCCCGCGCCGATCCTCCCCGTCCTATCGCAAGCGAGGACGATCTACCCGATCGCCCTGACATCGATCACCCGGTCGATCAGCGTTTCATCGACCGGCACCTGCCCATCGAGCATGAGCATCGCCAGCCCGTGCACCAGCGCCCATGCCTGAAGCGCGATCACCCGCGCGTCGCCGCCCTTGCCCTCTGCCGCCAGCGCCGCGTTGGCGCGCAGGAACGTCATCGCATCATCGTCGTGATTGTGCGGATAGGCAGGCATCGCCTGGGGATTGGCGAAGATCAGGCGAAACAGCGCCGGATTGGCCAGCGCGAAGCGGACATAGGCGACGCCCGTCGCGCTGAAGCCGGCGACGCCTCCCCCGGCGGCTTCCGAGGCGGCGTGCTGCGCCGTCGCCAGCCGGGCAAGCCCCTCCCCTGCCAGCGCCGTCATCAGCGCGCCCTTGTCAGGGAAGTGGCGATAGACCGCCGTCGCGCTGACCCCGACGGCGCGCGCGACCTCGCGCAGCGACAGATCATCGGCGGTGCGGGTTTCGAGCAGTTTCAGCCCAGCCTCGACCAGCGCTGAGCGCAGGTCGCCATGATGATAGGCCTTTTTCGGCGTTTCGGGATCAGATGTTGACACTGTTACCTTCAAGCTGTATGTACACGCCGTAAACATTAGACGTGGAGGCCATAATGGCAAGCATGATCGAAACCGCAATCCGCAGCACGGTGACCAAGGGTATCGGCATGGTCGCCGAGTTCAATCGGAAGCGGATGGAGGTGGTGACCGACCATGCCTTCCTGACCGGTATCCACAAGCCGATGCACGAGGAAGTGACGATCGAGGACCTGCCGGTCACCGGCACGATCCCCGCCGCGCTCGACGGCCGGTATCTGCGCATCGGCCCGAACCCGATCGATCCCGATCCCGCCGGCCATCACTGGTTCACCGGCGACGGCATGGTGCACGGCGTCGCGGTGCAGGACGGCAAGGCGCTATGGTATCGCAACCGCTGGATCCGGTCGAAAAAGGTCGCCGCCGCGATGGGCGTGCCCGCAGCGCCGGGGCCGCGCCACGGCCTGTCGGAAACGGTCAACACCAATGTGATCGCCATTGCCGGGCGAACCTTCGCGCTGGTCGAGGCGGGCAGCTACCCCGTCGAACTGTCCGACACGCTGGAGGAACAGACCTTCAATCCGTTCGACGACACACTGACGGGTAGTTTCACGGCGCATCCGCATCTCGACCCGCTGACGGGCGAGCAGCATGCCATCGCCTATGAGGCGACCAACCCGGAGGTGGTGCGCCATGTGGTCATTTCGCCCGAGGGCAAGGTGATCCGCGAGGAGCCGGTCGCAGTGAAGCACGGGCCGTCGATCCACGACTGCGCGATCACGGCGCGCTATGTGTTGATCCTCGACCTTCCGGTGACCTTTTCGATGAAGGCGCTGATCGGCGGGCACAGCTTCCCCTATCGCTGGAACCCCGACCACCAGGCGCGGATCGGGTTGCTGCCGCGAAACGGCAATGGCGACGAGACGATCTGGGTCGATGTCGATCCCTGCTACATCTTCCATGTCGCCAATGCGTTCGACACGGCCGACGGCAAGGTCGTCCTCGACGCCTGCGTATACAACACGATGTTCGCCGACAGCGCGCAGGGGCCGGACGCGAAGTCGCGCGGGTTCGAACGCTGGACGATCGACCCGGTGACGAAGACGGTCGAGCGGCGGATGATCGACGCGACGCCGCAGGAATTCCCGCGGCCGGACGAGCGGCGCTTCGGCCAACCCTATCGTTATGCCTGGACCATGGGCCTACCCGATGCGGACAAGGCGTTCATCGGGGCGAGCTATCTGCTGAAGCACGACCTGGAGATGGGTGCTCGCACGGTGCATGATTTCGGCGAGGACAAATATCCCGGCGAGTTCGTGTTCGTGCCGGCCTCAGCCGAGGCGGGCGAGGGCGACGGCTGGCTGATCGGGCTGGTGGTCGACCTGCCGAACGAGACGACCGACCTGGTGATGCTCGATGCGCAGGATTTCAGCGGAGCGCCGGTGGCGAGCATCCGCATCCCGCACCGTGTGCCGCCGGGGTTCCATGGGAACTGGGTAGCTGCCTGACTCACCCCGCCCCGAGCTTGCTCGGGGAGGAATGCCCCCAAAGTTTTCCTTGATTGCGGAAAAAGCGGTTTTCCCGCATGGGAGCCAACCAATCCCGCAATCACTGGACTCGTATCATGGCCGCCAAATGGGCCCCCGACAGCTGGACCAAGTCAGAAGCACGTCAGCTCCCGACCTATTCCGACGCCGCTGCACTCGATGCAGCGACGGCGACGCTGGAGAGCTTTCCGCCGCTGGTCTTCGCCGGCGAGGCGCGCAACCTGACCGCGGATCTGGCCAAGGTCGTCGAGGGCAAGGCCTTTCTGCTGCAGGGCGGCGACTGCGCCGAGTCCTTTGCCGAGCATAGCGCGAACAACATCCGCGACACGTTCCGCGTGATACTGCAGATGGCGGTCGTGCTGACCTATGCGTCAAAGCTGCCGGTGGTGAAGCTCGGCCGCATGGCCGGCCAGTTCGCCAAGCCGCGTTCGGCCGATACCGAGATTCAGGACGGCGTGGAACTGCCCGCATACCGCGGCGACATCGTCAACGACATCGCCTTCACCGCAGAGGGTCGCCAACCCGACCCCCAGCGCATGATCCGCGCCTACAGCCAGTCGGCCGCGACGCTGAACCTGCTGCGCGCGTTCGCCGGCGGCGGCTATGCCAATCTGGCGCAGGTGCACCGCTGGACCCACGACTTCATGGGCCGCAGCCCCTGGGCCAAGAAGTTCGCCGAAACCGCCGACCGGATCGGCGAGGCGCTCGAGTTCATGGCGGCATGCGGGATCAACCCGGAGACGGTGCCGCAGCTTGCCGAGACGCATTTCTACACCAGCCATGAGGCGCTGCTGCTGAAATACGAGCAGGCGCTGACCCGGCAGGACTCGCTGACCGGCGACTGGTACGACACCAGCGCGCATTTCCTGTGGATCGGCGACCGCACGCGGTTCGAGAATTCGGCGCATGTCGAATATCTGCGCGGCATCGGCAACCCGATCGGCATGAAGTGCGGTCCGAGCCTCGAGCCCGACGCGCTGCTGCGGCTCCTCGACACGCTCAACCCGGCGCGCATCCCGGGGCGGATGACGCTAATCACCCGCTACGGCCATGACAAGATCGAAGCCGGCCTGCCCAAGCTGGTCCGCGCGGTGCTGCGCGAGGGCCATCCGGTGGTGTGGAGCTGCGACCCTATGCATGGCAACGTGATCAAGGCGTCGAACGGCTACAAAACGCGCCCGTTCGACCGGATCCTGGCCGAGGTGCGCGGCTTCTTCGCGGTGCACCGCGCAGAAGGCAGCATCGCCGGCGGCATCCATGCGGAGATGACCGGGCAGAATGTGACCGAGTGCACCGGCGGTGCGGTCGACGTGACCGAGCAGTCGCTGGCCGACCGGTACCACACGCATTGCGACCCGCGGCTGAATGCGGGCCAGAGCCTGGAACTGGCGTTCCTGCTGGCTGAAATGCTCAATGTCGAGATGGCGGAGCGGCGCCGCGCCGCGGCCTGACCGCGGATAATCATCACTGAAATCATACGCATCGCGCTCGAGTCCCGCACTCGGGCGCGATGATTTTTTGTACCCGCACGAATAAAGTACACAAAAAAGCGAATTTGGATGCAATTCTCCCCATTGCGCCCGCGAGTCGTGCGTGACATGCTATATCCTATAGGGTTCGCCAAAGGACCAAAACAGGGGAGATGCTATAATGAAGAGGTTGTTCCTGCTTGCGGCTGCGCCACTGGCGCTGACGTCGATGCCCGCCCATACTCAACAGGCACCCGGCCAGCCTTTCGCGGTCGAAGCACAGCCGGCGATGCCGACCAAGACCACCCGCACCGGCAAGCACGTCAACCGCATCATCGACATGTGGCTGAAGAACCAGCCGGTCTATTACACCCAGATCTCCGGTGGCGGTTACGAGGAAGGCAAGAAGCAGGCGGCGACCAAGGCCGACTACATCACCTATGAAATGGAGCATGGGCCGCTCGATTTCAAAGAGCTGCACGAATTCATGCGCGGCCTGGTCGATGCCGGCCCGACCCGCACCGGCCACCGCACCCCGGCCGTCATCGTCACCCTGCCGATCCAGGGCACGCCCGATGCGGTACGCGCCAACGCCTGGATGATCCAGCAGGCGCTCGCCGCCGGCGTGCACGGCATCCTGCTGTGCAATGCCGAGTCACCCGAGGCAGCCAAGATCATGGTCGAGGCGTCGCGCTATCCCTTCGCGCCGGTGGTACAGGGCCTCGCCCAGGGCTTCCGCGGCAATGGTAGCCAGGCATGGGCGTCACAGGTCTGGGGCGTGTCGCAGAACGAATATCTGCGCCTCGCGGAGCCTTGGCCGCTCAATCCGGACGGGGAACTGATCTTCGGCGTGAAGATCGAGAATCCGCGCGCCGACGCCAATGTCGAATCGACCGTGCGCACGCCGGGCATCGCCTTTGCCGAATGGGGGCCGGGCGACCATGGCTTCTACCTGGTCGGCGCACCCAAGCCGCGGACGCCGGGTGCTGGGTTCGAGGGTTATCCGCCGTCGATGCTGGCCGTGCGAGCCCGGGTGCTGGCGGCGACCAAGGCGAACGGCCTGCGTTTCCTCAATGCGTGCAGCGAGCGTGACGTGATCGACCAGTTGAAGGATGGCGTGATGATCTGCACCGGTGGCGATTCTCCGGCTGCCGACAAGGGCCGTGCCTATACGAAGCGCACCGATCCCTCCTGATCCGACCTGCACGACGACACCTGCGGGCCGCGCCGCGAAGGCGCGGCCCGTTCAATGATGAGGGGAAGCCGATGAAAACCGCGTTCAAACTGGCCACTGCGATGGTCGCCCTGGCGGCACCCGCCGCTCTTTCGGCGCAGATCGCCGTCTCCGCCAACGACGGCAAGCAACTCCGCCCGGGCGAGACGACCCGGACAGCCGACAGCGTCTCGATCATCGATCTGCGCAGCTATCCGCCGAAGACGATCGGCACGGTCGCAGCACCCGCCAGCATGATCGGGCCGCCGGCCTCGGTTGCCGTCGCCCGCAAGGGCGGATTCGCGCTGGTCTCCGCGGCGCAGCGCCTGACGCAGGCGGGTGCGATCGAGCTGAACGACGAGGTTTCCGTGATCGATCTCGCCAACCCGGCCGCGCCGGTCGTGGCGCAGACGGTACATGCCGGGCCGGGCGCGAGCGGCGTAGCGATCAACCGGGCCGGTACGCTGGCGCTGGTCGTCAGCACGGGAGACGACACGGTCTCCGTCTTCTCGATCAAGGGCAAGACGCTGACGCCGGCGGGCAAGGTCCAGCTGCCGGCCAAGGCCCGGCCGACGGACGTGGCCTTCCTGCCGAACGGCAAGGAGGCGATCGTGGTGGCACAAAGCGCCGGGGAGCTGATACGACTCTCGGTATCGGGCGATACGGTGACCCTGGCCGAGGGCAAGATCACGACGGGCGTTCAGCCGTATGGCATCTCGTTCAGCCCCGACGGGCGCTACGCCTATAATACCAACCTGCAGGGCAATGTCCCGCCTGCGGGCACCACCCCACCGCGCGGGCCGCGCGTCGGCACGGTAACCGCGGTCGACCTGACCAGCGGCAAGATCGTACCGGTCGAGGTCGGTTTCACGCCCGAGCACCTGACCCTGTCGCGCGACGGCCGCTATCTCGCCGTGGTCGTACACAATGGATCGGGCGGCGCTCTCGGGTCGCCGGGTTATTGGCCGAACGGCGCGCTCAAGCTCTATGGCGTCAGGGGCACGACGTTGACCCAGATCGCCGAGACGCCGACCAGCGCGTGGTGCCAGGGCGCGACCTTCAGCGACGATATGCGCACGATCCTGCTGCAATGCGCCGCCGCCAAGGACATCGAGGTGTATCGCATCAACGGCCGCTCGCTCGTCCAGGACAAGGCAGCGACCCTGCAGTTCGATGCCCGGCCAGGTGCGATCGCCACCGCCAACAGCCGCTGACTTGCTTCCGGCCTCCGCGAACAATGACATTGCGGGGGCCGGGCCCGGCTTTTAGACCGGCCGCGTGACACCGGCCTGCATCGACGATTTCCGGCTGCTTGCGCAAGCGCGCCTGCCCCGCTTCCTGTTCGATTATATCGACGGCGGTTCCTATTCGGAATCGACCATGCGCAGCAATGTCGACGACCTGCAGCGGCTGAAGCTGCGCCAGAAGGTCATGACCGACGTCTCGCAGATCGACCTGTCGACGACCCTGCTCGGACGCCCCTCATCCCTGCCCGTTGCGCTGGCGCCAGTCGGGCTGGCGGGCATGTATGCGCGCCGTGGCGAGGTGCAGGCGGCGCGGGCGGCGGAAGCAGCCGGCGTGTCGTTCATCCTCTCCGCCTCGGCCTGTTGCGGGATGGAGGAGGTGGCGGCCGGCGTGACCCAGCCCATCGCCTTCCAGCTCTACATGATCCGCGACCGCGCGTTCATGAAGGACCTGCTGGCCCGCGCCAAGGCAATTGGCGTCGAGACGCTGGTGCTGACCGTCGACCTGATCGTGCACAGCGCACGCTACCGCGACGTACGATCGAGCCTGACCGGCAAGCAGGGCCTTGGTGCGCGGATCAAGCGCTTCACCCAGATCGCGACACACCCCCATTGGGCATTCGATGTCGGCCTGTTTGGCGGGCCGCATACCTTGGGCAATTTCGCGCCGGTGATGCCCGAAGGCGCGGGCCTCGACCAGTTCACCGCCTGGGTCGCCCGCAATTTCGATCCGTCGATCACATGGAAGGACATGGACTGGATCCGCCAGCATTGGGATGGACCGATCGTCATCAAGGGTGTGATGGACCCGGCCGACGCGGCAGCCGCCTGTGATGCCGGTGCGTCGGCGATCGTGGTGTCGAACCATGGCGGGCGCCAGCTCGACGGCGCCCCCTCCTCCATCGCGGCGCTGCCCGGTGTGGTCGAGGCGGTGGCGGGACGCGCGGATGTGCTGATGGACGGCGGCATCCGATCGGGCGTCGACGTGCTGCGCGCGCTCGGGCTCGGTGCGAAGGGCGTATTGCTTGGCCGCGCCTGGGCCTATGCGCTCGCGGCGCGGGGCGGTGCGGGCGTCGCGCACATGCTCGAGCTGCTGCGTCATGAGATGGCGGTGGCGATGGCGCTGACCGGCCAGACCGATGTGAAGAAGCTCTCCCCGGACATGCTTCTACCCAGATAAGCTTCGGGAGCGTGCGCACCATCTTGACGATGAGCCCCGCTCACCGTAGATGCGCCCCTCCGCAAGGTAAGGCCCCTTCGTCTAGCGGTTAGGACGTCGCCCTCTCACGGCGAAAACACGAGTTCGATTCTCGTAGGGGTCACCAGCGATTTCAATGACTTAGCGCGAAAATTTCAGTTGCAAAAAGCAACACGTCTAATTCTCGTCTAATAAGCGTTTTCTGATTTGCCGGGATCTGCCTGGACGGGCCATGCTCAAGCTCGTTGGCGGGGCGTCAGGTGGCCGGTTCTGTACGGTGATTCGCTCACACCCAATTGAGCGCGATTCGCAGCGCTCTTGAGCAATCACGCCTTCCCGATATCGCAAACCGACGTGCTTCGTGCCTCAACCGTGGATCAGATCGCCAGCGTGAATTGATCCGCGTCCACGCTGGGCGACGCGTCGTGAAACCGGTCTACAATCACGCTCGCCAGCTCTTCAGCGGCCTGCTCGCGTAATCGATCGTTCGGCATCGTGATCCAGACGCGCGCCCAGCCGGGCGCAGCAAGAAGGGCCGAGGAAATGGCAACGCGGGAGGGTACGCGTCCTTGTAGAGTTCAGCGTATCGAATGAGGTCGGCAAATAGCTGTGGCGTCGCTTCGAAGGTGACTTCCAACGGCATCGACAGCTGTGCCGCGGTCATCGCGACCGTGCCGGTCGCGGTCGATGGTCAGATGAACCTGCCCCGGTCCATGCGCTTGGCCGAACTCGAGACGGTGCGCAACAGGATCAACGGCCTCAGAACGGCGCTTGCCGCGGCGCACCCGGCGCTCTCTGCGATGCTGACAGCGGCATCTACATGGCCGGCAACGGTCGCATCAAAATGGCGGGCCCAACCGAGGCGGGCGTCCCGACCTTCGTTGCCGCGGCGTCGCGATATCTTTGATTCTGGAGAGAATGGAAGATGACTTCCGAGACGAACAATCCGCTGGGCCTCAACGGTTTCGAATTCGTCGAATTCACCTCACACGATCCGATGCAACGATCTGCTGGCCGAAGCTCAGTTGACCAGCGCTCCACCTTGGGGAGGCGACCGTGCCATCGGGCACCACGGCAACTGAGAGCCTTCCGATGGCGCGACCCGGGCCGCTGCAGCAACAGCTCAGCGATGGCTCACCATCCGGTGATAGAGGGATCGTATTGTCGAGCTGCCGGAGGTCTTGAACAGAACCGGGACGAAGGCGTGGATCGCACACAGTATCCCGCCCTTTATCATGGCCGCTGAGAAGGACAGCGCGTGGACGAGATGCTCCCCATAGGTTTCATTGACCGATTGAGGGTGTTCCTTGAATATCTTGCGGAACATGGAACTGCCTTTCGTTAGCGGAGGATTTGCTGCACGATCATCGCGATCGCCACGGTGAAGATGAGGGCGGCAAAGATGATCTCGAGCGCCGCACCGCGCATCGCGAGACGGTTGGCAGCAGCCACGCCGCCAAGTCCGCCGATTGTGCCGCCGAGCACGAACGTCGCGGCCAGCGACCAGTCGACATATCCGGACCAGGCATAGTTCAGCGCCGTCGTTAGCCCGAACGCGAAGACGGCGATCAACGAGGTGCCAACCGCATTGACAGTCGGCATTCCGGTGGCGGTGACGAGGCCCGGAACAATGAGAAACCCGCCCCCGATCCCGAAAAAGCCGGCGACGGTGCCGCTGCCCGCGCCATAGGCGAGCAGCCGACGCCAAGTGGTCGCAATGCAGTCGGCAGGGACATTGCCCACCACGCGTCGCCGGCGCAGCATCATCACGCCGACGAAGAGCATCAGGCAGGCGAACAGCAGGATGAGCCTGCCGCCATCAAACAGCTTGCCAACGCTCGATCCCGCAAAGGCGCCGCAAATGCCGCACACAGCATACAGCAGTCCAGACCGCCAGCGTACAGTGTGAGCACGCATGTGGCCGGCCAGGCCGGTGGCAGCGTTTACGGAAACGGCAAAGGCACTGGTGCCGATTGCGACGTGCGGATTGGTGACACCGACAAGATAGAGCATCATCGGCACGGCAAGGATCGATCCTCCCCCGCCGACCAGCGCCAGGGTGAATCCGATTAGACCTCCTGCCCCTGCACCGAGGCAATATTGCAGCAGGCTGAGGCTGGTCATTGACCCGCCCCCGCTCGGGTTCCGGCGTCATATGGTGGATCGGCGGCAACAGCCATGAGCGTCATCCAACACGGGCGCGCGGCGGCGCTACGGCCAATACGCAGATGGCCGTCTACGCTGAAGCGCGAGGATCTTAAGGAAGGATGGGAGGACGGCGTAAGCCACCGCCCTCCCCGGGGGAACTTAGAACCGCACGCCGAGGCGCGCGTAATAATAGCCGCCATACGCACCGAACGGGGAGTTCGAGCCGTAGATCGAGCTGCCGATCGTATTGGGAACGGTGTTCTTGTCGGGATAGGTATCGAAGACGTTGTATGCGCCTACCGAGAGGCGGGTCGTATCGGTCACGTCATAGCCGACCTCGATATCTGTGATCCATTTCGCGCCGTAGCTTTGGTCCGATGACGGGGTGTTGTTGAGCAGTTGGAAGCCGCCGTAGCGTGTCTCTTTCACATTCACGCCCAGGCGACCAAGCGTCCAGTCCAGGCCGAGGATCAGCTTGTCCTTGGGCGTGCCGACCGTGAAGTAGCCCTGCGTTTGACGATCGAACAACGTCAGGCCCAGACCGGACAATGCAGCCGGGGTAGCCGCGATGCGTCGTATCGTAGTGACGTTGTGGTTGTAACCGACGGTCGAACGGAACTTGCCGAATTTGCTCAGGTCGAAGCTGTACGATCCGACCACGTCGATGCCGCGGGTGCGAGTGTCGATCGCGTTGGTGAAGAAGCGCACATACTGCTCGCCGGAAAAGCCATTGGCCCGTAGAATAGCGCGGACGCCCGCGCTCGACAGCAGCCCGGTCAGGGTGATGCGATTGTCGATATCGATCTGATAGGCATCGACCGTAAGGGAAAGTGCTCGCGTCGGTGTAAGTGCGAATCCGAGGCTGTAATTTCGCGATTTCTCCGGCTTCAGCGGCGCGGCGCCGAGTGCCAGAGCGATGGGCGAACCGGTCTGGACGATCTTGGATTCGATCAGCTGATACGAACCGCCGACCAGATTGAACTGGGTCGATGTTTGGGCGAATGCCTGTTGTGCGAGCGACGGCGATCGAAAGCCGTTGGAGATCGCGCCGCGAAGGTTGAGCCAGTCGAACATCTTGTAGCGTGCCGAAGCCTTGCCGCTCCAGACATCGCCCGAGCTGTCGTCATAGGTTTCATAGCGGACCGCGCCCGTGACGAGCAGACGATCCGTGACGTCGAATGCGAGATCGACATAGGCCGCGCCCACGTTGCGTTTGATATCCGCTTCGTCTGCCGGCGTGACGATAACAGCGCCTTGGGCGCCCACCGCACCCGGCTGTCCAGCAAGCGGCGTGCCGGCGGGATAGACATAACCGCCATTGGTATAGGCCGCCGCGTCCAACGCTTTGGTGACATAGGATTCGTAGCGATATTCGGCACCGGCGGAGACCTGCAGGTTGCGACCGAAGAGCGAATAGCCCCGCGTGAGGTCGAGATTATTCGTCCACTGATCGAATGCGGCGCTGAATGTCGAGAATTTCGTCGGGCTGGCAGCGCCGAGCGAGGCGTTGAGCGAGTTATCGGCGCCGTTTTCGGCGTAATCCCGGCCATAAGTCGTGCTGAAATCGATGTTCCACGCTCCGATCGATCCGCGCAGCCCCGCGGTTGCCTGGAAGTCGGTTTCCTTCAGCGTGTAATAGGGCGCGAAGCCGTCCGGGTAGATTGCGATGATGTCGCTGGTGGAATTGGGCTTGCGCCCCGCCTGGCCGACCCGGGCCTCGCGATAACCGAGGGTGACCGTCGTGTACGCCTCGACATTGCCGAGATCGAACTTGCTGTTTTGCGCGGCCTGAATCGAACGGAGCTGCGGCAGCCCACCCTGATAGAGGCGGCGGTTGGCGGTAGCTTCCCGTGGGTCCGGAGCGCCGTTGACCGGAAAATAGAAGCTGCCGGTCAGATCGCTGTTGCGAACCGTGGCGTTCTGATATTTGCCTTCTACCGAGAGTACCATCGAACCACGCTCGCCCAACGCGAACCCGTGCGAAACCTGCGCCTGCACCGTCTCGCCATCGCTGCCATTGACCGAATCCTTGAAACGCTGGCCAGCTTCGATGCTGAGGCTGCCACCCGTGGCGCTGCTCTTTAGGATGATATTGATCACGCCGGCGATCGCGTCCGAACCATATTGCGCGGCGGCGCCGTCGCGCAGCACTTCGATCCGCTCGATCGCGCTGGTCGGGATCTGATCGAGATCGACCGGGTTGCCGCCGGCGGAAACGTTGCCGGAGTTTAGGTTGATCAAGGCACTGTTGTGGCGGCGCTTGCCGTTTACCAGAACCAGGACATGGACGCCGGAAAGTCCGCGCAGACCAGCTGGGCGCGCGACGCTGTCGAACGAGGAACTGCCGACCTGCTGCGCCTGGAAAGACGGAACGAGCTGGCTGAGCACGTCGCGAAGCTGCAGGCTGCCCGCCATTCGGGCAAGCTGCTCGCCGCCGATGACGTCGATCGGCGTCGGGCTTGAAGTAATGGTGCGTGGCTGGCCGCGCGATCCGGTGACGACGATGTCACCGCCATTCTCGGCAGGTGCGCCGACTTCGGCGCTGGTTTCGGCAGGCACGTCCTGAGCGATTGCGGGCGCCGCGAGGGCGATCGCGGACAGCGCCGTGGTGATCAGAAATCCGGTCTTCATCGTCGTTCCCTTTCAGGGCGGCGTTAGCTCGCCCTCAATCATGTCTGGATCTGTTCCGAGCAGGGCCGCCTCTTCGGACGGCTCACGCTTCAGCCTGCGGTGATCTCTAATTTCTGTTCTGAGCCGGATTGGCGAACCTGTGCGAAGGCGTCGAAAGCCCGGCGCAGATCGGCGATAAGGTCGTCGGGATGTTCGAGCCCGATATGGAAGCGGAGCAGCGGTCCGGTGCGGGCGACCGGAAAGCAGCGCATGGCGAGCTGCGCGTCGCAGGGGATTACCAGACTCTCGAACCCGCCCCAGGAATAGCCAAGACCGAACAGCGTCAACGTATCGAGCAGCACGTTCACGCAGCCCGCATCGCCATCCAGTACGACGCTGATCAGGCCGCACGCGCCCGTAAAGTCGCGCGACCAGATCGTATGGCCCGGATCGGAGCGGAGCGCGGGAAACAGAATCTCGGCAATTTCGTCCTGCTGCGTGAGCCAATCGGCGACGCGCATCGCGCTCTGCCCATGCCGGTCCAGCCGGGCGTGGAGTGTCCGCAGCCCGCGCATCGCGAGATAGGCATCGTCGGGCGACACCGCCCAGCCCATCTCCTGGCTTCCCCGCGCGAGCAGGTCGACGCATTCGCCGCGCGCCGCCGCCATGCCCATGAAGACATCGGAATGGCCGCACACATATTTGGTCAGCGACTGAACGCTGACATCGACGCCATGATCGAGCGGCTTGAACAGCACGCCTGCCGCATAGGTATTGTCAATCAAGGTGAGAACGTTGCGCGCCCGCGCCATGGAGGCGATCGCCGGAATGTCCTGCATGTCGAGCGTCAGCGATCCGGGGCTTTCCAGCACGACCAGCCGGGTTTTCGGCCCGATCATCGCCGCGATGTCTTCCGCCGACGCGCTCGACGGGAAATAGCGCGTTGTAACGCCGAAGCGCGCCATCGTTCCGGCGAGGAAGCGCCGCGTTGGATTATAGACGCTGTCGATCGCCAGCACTTCGTCGCCCGTGCCGGTAAGCGCCTGGATCGCTCCGGTCAGCGCGGCAAGGCCGGACGGATAAAGCTGGACATCCTCGGCATGTTCAAGTTCGCACAGCGCGCGACGCAACACATCCTGGGTTGAGAGCCCGCCCCGGCCATAGGTCGGCGTCGGGCAACTCGAAAACTGCCCACTGTCCGCCAACAGCACCGTGGATCCGCGCTGGATCGACGGCGAGGGCGTACGAAGTATCGGGCGCACATCCTGCGCACCGTGGATCAGCCGTGTCGTTTCATGGCAGGTGGATTTCATCGACGTCAGGCAATCCGGATTTGGGGAAACGGAAACGCGGCAGCGGCCGCAGCGAATGTTTCGCCCGGAACGGAGCGAATGATCTCACCCAGATTTGCAGGCGATCGCACAATTCCCGGGATGCTCATCCCATTCGCGCGGCAAAATCGGGATGATCGTTTCATCGCGCCAACCGAGACAGCGGGAGTGCCGTAGTGTGCTTGAGTTCTTCCATGGCGAACGCCGAACTGACGTCGGTCAGCTTCACCGCACCGATCAGCCGCTTATATACGGCGTCATAGGCGGCGATATTGGCGACCTTGAGCTTCATCAGATAATCGACGTCACCGGTCATGCGATAAAGTTCGACCACTTCGGGCATCTCCTTCACCGCTGCGGAGAATTCGCGCAGCCAGTCGTCGCTATGTTCGCTGGTGCGGATACTGACGAAGGCCGTGAGATCGAGACCGAGCGCCTGCGCATCGATCAGTGCCACACGCCCGATGATGATGTTCGCAGCTTCCAAGCGGCGCAGGCGGCGCCAGCAGCTATTGTTCGACAGATTCACGGCATCAGAGAGCGCAGCAATCGAAAGCGTCGCATCCTTTTGCAGCGCAGAAAGGATGCGCAGGTCGGCTTCATCCAGATTGACGCGCGCGGACATCGCGTCAGCCGATCCGCTCAAGGGGCGGCGGTGGGAGGACGTCGGCGAGCATGACGCCAGTGTCGAGCGCGGTTACGATTGCCGTTTCACGCTCGGCATGCGTCGCCGCGCGGTCGAGCTCCCGCGCGGCATCGGCAGTGTCGATGCACGCAACGCCGTCACCGTCGCAAAGCAGGAGGTCGCCTGGAATGACGACCGCGCCCCCGATCGAAACCGGGGCATTCAACCGCCCGCCGAGGCCAAGCCGACGCGTCGTTCGGGCGCTGGTTCCCCGCGCCCAGATCGGCAGGCCCAGTTCGCGCAGTTCGGCGATATCCGTCACCGGGCCGTCCACGACGATTCCCGCCGCGCCGCGCGCCAACGCTACCCTGACGACGATCCCGCCGACACAGGCATGCAGGTCGTCGCCGAGACGGTCGATCGCGAGAATATCGCCGGGCCGCAGCAACCCGAGGGCGTGATGCAGCAACGCACCGTCTGCGCCCGGCAGCGCCAGCGTCACCGCGGTGCCGGCAACGGCAGCGCTGGGGTCGATCGGCGCGACCCGGCGATCGCACATGCCCCAAAGTCGCCAATGGCCCAGTGTCGAGGTCTGTACGCCGGCACAGCGCGCAAGCAACGCCGCATCTACCTGATCCGGCATCGCGCGTAGGTCATAGGCGCCGGTCATGCCGGCGCTGCCGCCGGGCTTGCGGGATCATAGCTGCGAAAATGGCGGAGGAACCGCGCGACATGATCGGTAGTCCAGCCGACGATTTCCGCGCCGATCGCGGCAGAGGCATGGCTCGCGTCGCCGCTGCCCACACCGTTCGATGCCACATCCGTGACGTCAAGCGGCAGATCGACGGGCGCCCCATCGAACGTCACGCCGGAGAACTGGCCGTGTGTCGGCAGACCGAAGGCCATGCGCCGGTCGGCCGGTGCGATCAGATCGGTGCGGACCAGGTCGGGGGTCAAATGCAGCATCACCGAGGTTAGCGGATCGGCACCGTGTCCGCGCGCCGCACCGGCATTGGCACCGTACAGCCGTTGCCACAGACTGTCGGGAGAAAGGCGCCACAGATTGAGGTTCGGCACGCATAGCCCCGTTTCGCGGCGCACCTGATGCGTGACATCGGCGATCAGCGGCGCGTTGGTCGTATGTCCGTTGACGATGACGATGTGGCGAAAGCCATGATCCGTGAACGCACCGATCATGTCCCGCAGAACGAGCCGGAACGTGTCCGCACGTAGCTGGATGCCCCCCGCCATGCCACGAAAGAACTCGGCATAGCCGAAGGGAAGCACCGGCGCACAGATCGCGTCGGCCCGCTCCGCGGCGGCCAGCGCGATATGCTCGGCCACGACGAAATCGCCCATCGGCGCATGCGGCCCCTGCTCCTCCTGGCTACCCAGCGGGAGGACGATCACCGGGCGGTCCGCCGCGCGCTCGGCGAACTCGACCCAGCTCAGATCCTGCAGGGCGTGACGGCGCTTGGTCATGCAGCCACCCTCACGCCGAGCGCCTTGTTTTCGGCGACGGGGATCTGCGCGCGCACGCGATCGGTCAGCGAGCCATCAATATGAGCCGAGACGAAGCCGACGCCGTCGGATACGCGGGCTACAACCTGCCCCCAGGGATCGACGACCATCGACTGGCCGAACGACTGCCGCTCGCCGGCGGGCGTCATGTAGCCGCCCCATTGCGCCGCCGCGGCGAACCAGGTCTGGGTTTCAATCGCCCGTGCGCGGATCAGCGTCTCCCAATGATCCTTGCCCGTCAGCAAGGTGAAGGCGGCGGGCAGCGCGATCAATTGAGCGCCACGCGCCACCAGCGCCTGATACAGTTCGGGAAAGCGGATATCGTAGCAGATCGAGCAACCGACGCGGATGCCTTCGCAATCATAGACCACCACCGCATCGCCCGGTTCGATCGTGGCGGATTCGTGATAGCGCGTGCCGTCCGCCGTGGTGACGTCGAACAGGTGGATCTTGCGATAGCGCGCGGCCTCCAGCCCGTTGCGATCGAACACGACGCTGGTGTTGTAGGCCCGGCCCGGCATCGGTGCGCGTTCATAGAACGAGCCGCCGTGAATCCAGACCCGGTGTTTGCGCGCGAGACCGGCAAGCAGCTCATAGGTCTCGCCCCCCACTGAAGGCTCCGCCACCCCGGGCGCGCCGCCCGATCCGCCGAGCCATTCGCAATGTTCCGGCAACAGCAGCCAGTCCGGGTTGTCGCGGTCGACGGCGCGCTCGATCAGATCGGCAATCATGCGCAGATTGGCAGGCTTGTCGCCCTGCGAGTTCATCTGGATGACACTGGTCTTGAACATCGCTCTATCGCCTCGCGTCCGGGGCCTGTGCGGCGCCGTAGTAGATTGCGTTGAACAGCAGCTTGAACGCGCCCTGAGTCTGAGCGCGCAAGGCGACCTCCGGACCGAAAAGGAAGACGCGCCCCTGCCCCACCGGCAGATCGAGCACGGCCGCGGATCCGGCGAGCTTCTCCTGATGCCACGCCCAGCCGCTGTGCAGCAGATTGGTGCCCAGGAAGCTGATCGGCGCGGTGCCCGTGCCTCCGGTCAGTCTGAACACCGGGCTCGAATCGTAGAACAGGTCCACTTTGGCCGGCAGACCATAGGCAAGCGGCTGGGTGGGATCGGCTGTCGCGGTGAGCAACGCGCCGGGAACGTAGAATTCCGAGCGCGGCGGTACCTGCAACTTGCCGTCGCGCTGCTCCGCCAATGCGTTTGCCACCGGCAGGCCAAGACCTGCGATCAGGCCCGAGGTCGAACTGCCCATGCCTAGGATGGCGCCCCCATCGGCCGTGAAGGCCTTCAGCGCCGGCAGCGAATGTTCCTCGGTGATCTCGCCGAGCCAGGAGCGATACTGCGCGGGAATCGATGCGGGATCGGGCTGCTTGACCATGAAGCGACCGCGGAACATGCCGCCCTCGCCTCCGGAACCGGCATTGGGAATTGCGGCGTCAGGCACGATCAGCACGTCAAAATCAAGGCGCAGCTTTCCGGCGTCCAGACGCTGTGGATAGACGATCGTGTAGGGGAACTCATACTGGTCGAGTATCCAGCGCAACCATCCCGTGGGGTGGAGGCCGCCATACATATCGACGAGCGCCACGCGAGGACGCCGAAGGACCATCTTCGCGCCGCCGGGTGCGGCATCGACAGCCTCCGCGGACAGGCCGAGATCGCCCACCGCTGTTTCGACGATCCTTGCCGCATGCGCGCTGTAGGGCACCCACAATGCGCCCGGTTCCGCAGCGCCACCCGCCACCGCGACCGGATCGGTGAGCCAGGCGAGTTTCACGCCCGCCTTGATCAGTCGATTGGTCAGGACAAAGACGTTGTTGGCGCCATGGCCGACCAGCCAACCTGCCTTGCCGCTTCCGACGATATGGCCGGGATCGACCTTGATGGCACCGTCGATCCGCGCCGTCGGCGCGTCCAGCGCATCGAGCACGCGTTCGAACCTGACCCCCATCTGGAAGGCCGGCGTATAGCCCGACGCATCGGCAGGCGGGATCGGCGGCCCACCGGGATATTGGAAATTGTTCGGATATCGCTGCGGCTCGAACATATCGAGCACGTGCGCGCGATAGGCCTGGCCGGTGCGGACGACATAGCTGCCAGCGGGCCAGTTTCTGCCATTGGCAGTGAACGGCGCGGTCGCGCGATCGACGCTGACGCCCAGTTTGATCAACGCATTGAGGAAGTGCACCGCGGTGGGAAAATCGCGCTGGTCGACCGGAACGATATAGGCGCGGGCATCGCGTTCGGCGGGATCGAGCAGCACCTTGTCGTAGAATTCACTGGCGATCGCGCTGCTCCCCGTGGTCCGGGTCGGGACCGGCTTGGCGCCGGTTGCCGCGGAGACGGCATGGGCGGCGGCGATGCGGTCGGGGGTAATCGTCCAGCTGTCCCGCTGGCCCTTTTCGATGCCGTTGGCGCCCATGCGCCAGATGTTGAACAACAGCTTTTCGCGATTGGCTGCGGCATAGCCCAGCAGCGACCGATTGATCGAAAGGCTATAGGCGATCGACTGGCGCATCGACCACATTTGCGGCTTGATCGGCAGAGGCTGATCGTTCTTGGCGATCTGGCGCTCGGGCACGAAGGGAATTTCGATCGGCACCGGCATACCGATGATCTCGATCAATATGCCGATCGCATTGTGGAAATAGGCCGAGGTTCGCAGGTTGCCATTGTACCAGGTATCGTAGTGCGCGCCGCCCCGTGTCGTGCCGCCGCCCTTGTTCTCGGACAGCAAACGGCTTTCCATCGTCGCGCCCAGTTCGTCCAGGCTGCTGATGACAAGCGGTTCATAGTGATAATTGAAGGGATCGCGGAACGGCGGCATGAACAGCACGGTTCCGGCCGGACCGGTCTGATGCTGGTTCAGCACGATCTGCGGACGCCAGTCGCGATATAGAATCCGCACGATATTCTGTGTCTCGACCATCTCGGCCAGGTAGAAATCGCGATTGTTGTCGTGGCCGACATACGGGTGGTACAGCTTGGGCAGGCTCTGGAAATCCGCCTCGCGCTTCGCCGGATCCTTGATCCGCATGTACCAGTCGGCCACCAGTTGCTGGCCATCGGGATTGTCGGGCGCGAACAGCGTGATGACATTGTCACGAATTCGGCGCGCTTCCGGGTCCTCGCTCGAGACGAGGTCATAGACCTGCTGGATCAGCGCCGTCTGCGCCTCGACTTCGCTGGCGTGCAGTCCGCCATCGACCCACACCACCGCTTTACCGCGTGCAGCAAGCGCACGGGCCTCTGTATCGTCGATACCCTCGGCGCGGCCCATCCGTTCCGAGATTCTGCGATATTCGTCCAGCTTCGCGAGGTTCTCGGGCGAAGACACGACGGCGACGATCTGCCGTCGCCCTTCGGTGGTGGCACCGATATCGATCAGACGGATCCGATCGCTCTGCCTGGCCACGGTGCGCCAATAGGTTATGAGATCGGTATAGCTGGGGACGTAGCGGTCCTCCCCCATTTCGTGGCCGAGCACCTGATATGGGGTACTGACTCTGGCGGCCTGCGCGTGAACCGGAAGCGGTGCCGCGAGCAACGCGGCGACGGTTAGGAGAAGCAACGTCTGCCGGGTCATTGATCAATCGCCGTTGCCGGATCTGGCGCGCGCAGCGACAGGATCACGGTGAGGGAAATCGCGGCGCATGCGGTGATGTAGAAGGCCGGCGCGATCATCAGGCCGGTCTGCTTGACCAGCAGCGTGGCAATGAACGGCGCGAAGCCGCCGAACAACATGACAGCCATGTTGTACCCGACGGAAAGCGCGGTGTAGCGCACCCGCGTCGGCAGCAGCTCGCACAGGAACGTCGGCGCGACGCCGCTGAACATGCCGGAGAAGATCGCGGCGCACGCGGTGGTCATCACCACGGCGGGTCCGCTGCGATACGCGGCCATTAGTTCGAACAGCGGTATCGACACGAGCAGGAAGCCGGTCGCGCTCGCGATCAGAAACGGCTTGCGTCCGAACCTGTCGGATGCCCAGCCGGTCAGCGGAATAACCATGATGTTGACCAGCGCGCCGACCAGCGTGCCCGTGAGCGCCCAGGACGAGCTCACGCCGAGCACCTGCGTCGCGAAGCTGACCAGGAAGGCACCATAGGTATAGCCGGCGACCGTCCAGATGATCACCAGTCCGAAGATCTTCAGCACCGCAGCGCGATGCAGCGTCAGCGCCTCGCGCAAGGGATGCTTGGGACGGTCAAGCTCCGCCTGGAAATTCGGCGTCTCCGGTACGTTCACGCGCAGGTAGAAACCAAGCGGGGCCACCAGAACCCCCGCGACAAACGGGATGCGCCAGCCCCAGGCCTCCAGCGCCTCCGGGCTCATCGCCACGTTCAGCAGCAGCGCCACGCACACCGCCGACACTATGGCAAGGCTGGTGCTGAGTTGCTGAAGCGCCCCGAACAGGCCGCGCCGATGCGCCGGCGCGTATTCGACAAGAAACGTCGTCGCCCCGCCCCATTCGCCGCCGGCGGCGAACCCCTGAAGCAGCCGGCAGACTACCAGGGCAATCGGCGCGGCGATACCGATTGTGCCGTAAGGCGGGATCAGCCCTGTAGCGCAGGTCGAGCCGGCCATCAGCAGCATCGTGAACACCAGTGCCGACTTGCGGCCATGGCGGTCGCCTAAACTACCGAGCACCATCGATCCAACCGGTCGCATGACGAAGCCGACGCCGTAAGTCGCAAAGCTGGACAGGATGATCGTCACCGGATCAGCGGCCGGGAACATCGCCTTGCCGATCTGCGCGGCAAAATAGCCGTAGATGATGAAGTCGAACAGTTCGAACCAGTTGCCGATCATCGCGCTGCCCAATGCGCGCGCGACATCGCGACGTTTCGTTACAGGACTTTCGAGCGGCATGACGAGCGGCGCGGTCACGGCGCTCATTTCACCGTCGCCGGGGGCGAGGGCTTCAGCAAGGGAACAGGGACATGTCGCTCGGCGACCACAGCGCCGCCGCGCACCATCACGCGACCATCCTTCACCACCAGATCGATCCGGTGCAGTGCGTCGAGGTCCTCGTCGGGCTTGCCGTCGATGACGATCACATCGGCCAGCTTGCCCGGCTCGATACTGCCCAGCCTGTCACCCATATCCAGCAGCCGCGCATTGATGAGCGTGGCGGCCTGAAGCGCCGCCGGTATCGAATAACCGCCCTTCACGAACCATTTCAGCTCGGCGATGTAGACATTAGGGATCATGCGGTTGGCATCGCCGATCGTATCCGTCCCTACGCCCATAACGATGCCCGCCGCCTTCATTTTCTTGAAGATGTCGAAGTCGCCTTGCGCAGTCATGGTGAAGCGGCGTGACGTCGATCCGTAGAACCCGCCTGAGCGATCGAGCACATTCTGGTAAACCTGGAGCGTCGGCACCGCCGCAGTCCCATGCTTTGCCATTGCCGCGATCGTCGCATCCGTGCGCGGCAACGGGTGTTCGATCATGTCGATTCCTGCATCGACGGCCATGGCGGTGTAGATCGTCTCGCAGTCGCACGTCACTTTCAAACCGAGTCGGTGGGCCTCGTCCACCGCAGCGGAAATCTCGTCCGGCGCGAAATGGCTGGCGACCTTCACAACGTTGGCGCCCTGCTTGAACGTCTGACGCACGGCCGCACGCCATGCGTCGGCACCGTCGCGTTCCCAGGCGAAATCCGGCCCATGGCTGGGCGAAACGGGGCGTTCCGTGGCGTGACCGCCGGTGGCCGTGATGATGTGCCCGGCGGTGAAGACGCGCGGCGCCACGATCGCATCGTCGGCGCTCGCTTCGGCAAGCAGATACGGAGCGTTCGACACGCCGTTCAGATCGCGAACCGACGTGAAACCGGATTCGAGCATCCAGCGCAGATTGCGGATTCCGCGCAAGACACCTGCACCCTCGCTCGCTTGTTCGTCGATCGGAGTTGCGCTGTCCGGGTAGGTGATATGCACATGCATATCGATCAGCCCCGGCATGACCGTCTTGCCTGTGACGTCGATCACTTCGGCATCAGCGGCCCAACCAGTCGTCGCGTCTGCGGGAAGGATGGCAGCGATATGATCGCCTCGGATCACCACGGTAGCCGGCCGAACCCTAAGCGTCACCGCATCGAACAGGCGCCCGCCGCGCAACACGATCTGCCTTGCTGAGGCCGGGTCCGGCTTGAGCGGGATCCGGCGGGGATCGTCCGTGGTGCGCGCGTCCGGCGCGAGTACCGCGCTGCGGTCATTCAGTTTGACGGCTTGGGCCAGTGCCGGCGATGCGGTCACGAGCATGGCGCCAATCGCGGTGCTTGTCAGTATCCGCATCCAGTCCTCCCCCCGAGCAGTAGCAATTGTGAAGTGCCGTGGCCGGCACTGCCGGGACCCAAGATCGGCGTGAAGTCCATCATGCCGCCCGATCTGGTTGCATCGATCCGCCGATCGCCTTCGCCGCTTCTTGCAGCGCTTCGATGATCAACACGCGATTGGCGTGGAAGCGCGGCGTGACGCAGGCAATATTGAGTGCTGCGAGCGGCTGGTCTTGCGCCATCGGAACAAGCGCTGCGATGCCTGTGCCCCCGAGCGCGAATTCATCTACAACAACCGCGACGCCCGTTTCGCGGACCCTTTCGATGAGCGCCCGCAATTCGGTTTCGTCGGTGATCGTCTGCTCGGTCAGGGGCTCGCGCGCGACGGCAGCGAGTGCGGAAGAGACCTTGGCGTCGCTTTGACCTGCCAGGAGCGCACGCCCGATCGCCGTGCAATAGGCCGGCACCTGGCGCGGCAGATCGATATCGAAGCGGATATCGCGCGGCGAGACCTCTTTTGCGATCAGCCGCACCATACCCGCGCTGCCCATCATGCCCAGGATCACGGTTTCACCCAATGAGTCCGCAAGCCTGCGCATTACCGGCGGTCCGACGCGTAACAAGCGGCCATGCCGTGCAAAGCCGTCACGCCGAACGATATCATTCAACCGGTAAACGTCGTCGGCTTCTCGTACGAGGTAGCCGCGGACATGCAACGTTCGGAGCAGACCCAATGTGCTGCTCTTCGGCAGACACAAGCCCTTGGCCACGTCCGTCAGCGTCAGACCGTCGCAACGCGTCGAGAATAGCTCGAGCATATCTAAAACACGCGATGCGGATTTAATCTCGTCGGTCATGTACGGGAACTCTTGTTCACGGACGTGAACTGATAGACAGCTATTTTGCGCTGTCAATCACCAGCGGTCCCGTTGCCCACTTTGGATGTGGAGCAGGACCGTAAAACATCGTTTGACCTGCTCCCGAGAAGTCATGCCATTGGTAAGACAGCTCGTCAGATGGAGACGAGTGCTGGCGGCGACGCGGCGACATCGTTGTCGGTCAGCACGACGCGCGAGGCATCGATCCCGGCATTCACCGGGTCAGTTTTTTCCCATCAGATCCTTCAATAGCCTGGCCTTGTCCGGTCCCGACACGCCAGCTGGCGCGATCGCGAGCGTCAGGCCAATCAGGGCAATGTGACGGCAAGGGTGACCTGGCCACGCGTCCGTCGAGGCCAGTTCAAAGGCTCATGCTAATCCAGCCTTGCTGCATTGAGATCAAGCAACACCTGCCAGCTCTGACGCGAGGCCAGATGCAGGGCGACGAGATCGAGCCAGCCCTTGGCATGCCAGTCGGACAGGGTTTCGGGCGGCAGGGCGCGGTACGCTGCTTCCTCGACGGCCAGGAAACCGTCGAGAAGATATCGGCTGCCGTCGGGAAACCGCATGTCCGCAGTCTTCGGTGCCAATAGCCCGGCCCCGCTCAGTGCGGCCACGAAGTCGGCGGTCTGGAGGTGATCCTCGTGATACGCCTGGCAGAAATCCATCGCGGACTGCGCCGTCGGCGTTGCATTCCCGGCCGCGTCGAACAACCGGTCGACGTCGGCGCGCTCCGGTGAATCGATGATGAAGCGATCCGACGCCGCGTCGATGGCAAGCAGCCGCGCGCTACCATCGGGCGTTTCCGCGGCAATGAACGGGTAACGCCGCAGATAGGCAGGGACATAGGCCCCCGACCGCCACTGACCTGTCACCTCTACGAAGAGATTGATGCCCTGCTTTACGCCAACCACAGCGAGTGGGGAGTTGTCGTCGCCCGAGAAGACGATCGGATAGTGCCGGATGGCGGCGGCGAACTCTCCTATCCCGAGCGGTACGGCGACAGCCTCTCGCGCGAAGTCGAAGCCGTTATGTCTGGCAAGACCAGCGGTGGCGTGATCCGCAAAGCGCAGGAGCACAGGCTCTTTGTAGAAAAGCGGAAGGGCAGTTTCGGGTGCCGTCGCGGACGTGTTTGCCTCGGTCATGGTGATGTCCATTCATGATAGTTGCGGCCGCGCCGCTGCTCTGAAGAGTTCTATTGCGACTGCTGGTTGAGGCCGCCCTGAGGCGGCCGATCCCTAATGCGTGGTGACCGACTGGGTCGCGGCGATCATCGTTCGGGACAACGCCCGATAGGCTATGATCCAGGCCCGCTTCACATCGGGGGTGAAAGCGTCACCCAGTGCGTGCTCCAGCGTCCAGATGAGGGTATCGCCCACGACCGGATAATGCTCCGGGACGACGCCGTAGTCCTCGTGCCGGCGAGCAAGATCCTCGATCGCCGGCTTGAGGGCATTCAGCCGGTGCAGGCCGTTGACCACCATGGCCAGCATCTGAACCAGCTTCTTCGACTGGGGCGCGATATCCTCAGCGAACAAGGGACGAAGCTCGGGATGGGTCTCGAACAGCCTCGCGTAGAACATCGCTCCGATCTCGTCGGCAATCGGAGCGATGCTCTTGAGGCTAATCTGCACGAGAACGATCGTCTCGGGGGTCATGCCTGCCTCAGAATTTGACGGCGAGCGTCGCGCGCACCGAGTTGCTGGAGGAGCCAGACCCGAACTGGCCACCGTAAGAGAGACCGAAACTGATCTTCTCGCTGAGGTTCACATCAGCGCCCAGATCGACGACCGCTGCCTCGCGTGTCACCGGCACGCCGGCGATGCTGAACGAGGCACCGTTCGCAAAGGCCATCGGCGCATCGGGAGTGAGGTCCCCGAAGGCATGCCGCCAGCCTGCCGATCCGCGTAGCTTCAGCGTCGTGCCGCCACCCAGGTCGAAGCGCGACACGCCGCGCAGGCCGAGTGTCGAGAAGGTGACGTTCGTCTGCCCACCCTTGCCGGAAAGCGCCGCCGCTCCGCCCTTCTCCGTGAAGCGGTTCGAAGACTGGTCGACATAGGCGACATTCGCGAAAGGCTCGAGAGTGGCCTTGCCGACCGGCAGGGCATAAGCAATCTCGCCGAACGCTTGGGTCGTCCGCGCCTGGTAGTCGCTGCTCAGCGCATCCGAGAAGCCAGCGAAGTTGACCGTCCGCGTCGCCTTCACGTCGTGCAGCGTATAGCCTAGGCCGGTCCGGAAGCTGAACTGACCAAGCTGGGCGCCGCCATAGGCGCCGACATGGTAGTTGTCGCTTTCGCCATGCGAATTGCGGCCGGCGTCGTTGAAGGTCGAGTGGCTGTAGCCGCCGACGAACCCGACCCGCACGCTGGAGCCCACCATGCCGTCAGCGCCCATCAGGATGCCGCTGTCGTCATGCTTGAGGGTGGCGGCATTGCCGTCGCCCTTCAGGCGGCTGCGCTGCCCGAAGCCGCGACCCCACACCGAGACGCTGCCATCGGTCGTTCCCGACGCCGCATCGATCGTACCGCGCAGGCGATCGAGCATCGATTCCCGCACGATCCGGCTATCTTCGATCATCCCGCTCGCCATCGAGGCGTGGATCTCGCCGGAGAGCTGGTTGAACGCGGCCTGTGCTGCGGCATCGCTCGGTAGGTTCGCAACCGCGCCGACCAGCACCGAGCTGAGCGGCAGGCTATCCAGCCCTTGGCCCGTGGCCTTTTCATTGGCCGTCATGCCCGCTGCCGCGAAAGTCTTCGTCTTCGCGACATCGAGGTAGACGCTATGCGCGTCGGAACCAACGACCAGGCCCATGAAGTTGGTGAGCTTGATCGTGTCGAAGCTGAAGCCACCGGTCAGCGCACCACCCGCCTTGATGATGTTGTAGTGGGTGCCCAATACGTACGGTACCGCGTCCGTCTTGATCACGCTGAGCTGCGCGCCGTTCGCGATGTTCACCGAACCTGCGACGTTGAGCAGATCCGACTGCCCCAGACCGTTGAGCTCGACCTGATAGATAGAGCCGCTGGCGAAGCTGGCATTGCCGGCGACATTGAGCGTGCCGATCGAGTTGCCGGGCGCGACGATCGCGCCGGACTGCGCAGTGAGGCTGCCGATGACGCCATTGCCGCCAAGGGTCGCGCCAGCGCCGACGGTCACCTGCCCGCCGGCCAGCAAACCGTTGACCGCAAGACGGCCGCCCTTGACGTTAACCGCGCCAGCAAACCCGCCGGAGCTGCCGGTAAGGTTGGTGTTGCCGGCAAGCTGGTTGATCGTGCCGGCACCCGCCATGTTGGTGCTGAACAGATAGTTCGAGCTGGTGTGGTTGAAGTTCACCACGCCGCTGCCGTTGCCGAACTGAAGGCTGGCGGCGTTGAGCGTGCCGGCCCCGACAGCGGCCGAACCGTTCGCCGCCCCGATATTGAGCACACCCGTCGATGACGCGCTGCTCGCCAGGGTGAACGTGCCCCCGACGGTGACCACGCCATTGTTGGCGATCGTGAGGGTGCCGTCTCCGAACTGGCCGATCAGGGCCTGGCCGGTGTTGGTCCAGCTAGAGCCGGCCCCATCGACCCGTACCGAGCCCGCGACCCCGACATGCGACGCGACCGCCGCGACATCGTTTCGCACCGACCCGCCATTGGTGATCGACAGCGTACCCGCACCCAATCCGCTCACCGCGAGGTTGGTATTGACCCAGGAGGAGCCCGTGCCATCGACGCTGACCGTGCCGCTCGAGCCGAGGCCGCGGCCGATAAAGCCGGTCGCGTTCGTGACAGCGGCGCCGTTTGAAATCGCGAGCGCGCCCGTTCCGTCCGCACCGATCGTCAGATCGGCGATGTTGGTCCAGGCCGAGCCCGCGCCGGTTACCGCGACCGTCCCACTGGAACCCGCCGAGGCGCCGACGATGCCCTCGCCGCCGCTCACGACCACGCCCTTGTCGGCGATGGTCAGCGATCCCGTCCCGCCGACGCCGATCGCGATGCCGAGCGCGTTGTTCCAGGTCGAGCCCGCGCCGCTTACCGTTGCGGTGCCGGTCGAGCCTCCCTCGAAGCCGAGATAGCCCGCCTTGCCGCTGACCTTGCCGCCATTGGTGATGTCGAGGCGGCCGTTGCCGCCCTGACCGACCGAAAGGTTGCCGATATTGGTCCAGGTCGAACCTGCCCCGTCCACCGTCGCCGTCCCGGTCGAACCGGTCTTGAATCCGATATAGCCGGCGTCGTTCGAGACCGCGCCGCCGCTGGTGACATGCAGCGTGCCGGTGCCGAGATTGCCGACCATGAACGTGCCGCTATTCACCCATTTCGAGCCTGCACCGTCGACCGTCGCCATGCCGCTCGAGCCGGATGCCGCCCCGACGACGCTGCCGCTGCCGGCGCCGCCATCGGCGACGATGCCGCCATTGGTGATGCTGAGCGTGCCGGTTCCGCCGACACCGATTCCGACGGTGGTCGCCTGCCAGATCGAGCCTGGTCCGGTAACGCTCACCGTACCGGTCGAGCCCGCTCCGAAGCCGACAAGGCCCGTCAGATTGCTGACCGCGCCGCCATTAGTGATCGCGAGCGCGCCCGAGCCGGCGGACCCGATCGTCAGATTGCCGGTGTTGGTCCAGCTCGATCCCGGGCCGTCGACGGTCGCGGTGCCGCTCGACCCGGCGAAGTAGGCCAGGAACGCTTCGTCGTCGCTCAGAGTCGCGCCGTTGCTGACGGTCAAGCTCGCGGTGCCTCGCGCACCGATGATGAGCGGTCCGGCGCTGGTCAGCGCCGAGCCGGCGCCGTCCACGGTAACGGCGCCGCTCGACCCCGTCTCGACGGCGGCATAGAAGGTGCTGCTGCCGAGCGTGCCGCCGCCCTTAACGGCCAGTCCGCCCCCGTTGACGACGACCGAGCCGGTGAACGCGCCGGAGTTGCCCGTCAGGTTGGTCGTGCCGGCCCCGGCCTGCTCGATCGCACCGTTGCCGGAGATCGCGCCTGCGAAGGTCACGGCATCCGCGCGGTTGAAGACCAAAATGCCCTTGTTGAGGATGTCCCCGGCGATCGACCCGGTCGTCCCGCCATTGCCAAGCCGCAGCGTGCCGCCGCTGATCGTCGTGCCGCCCGTATAGTCGTTGTTGCCGGTGAGGATCAGCGTGCCCAAGTCGGTCTTGTTCAGCCCGCCGGTGCCGGTCAGTGCCGAGCCGATCGTCGCGGTGAAACCGGCGCCCGCTGCCGAGCCGTCGCCTACCCGGATGATGGAGCTGGCATCCGCAAGCGTGATCGGCGCGCCGGTAATCTGATAGCCGTCGCTGGCGAACTGCATGCCGGTGACCGCAATGTCTCCGGCGCTGGCGTCGGCCGTTACCGTTCCGGCCGTGCCCTGGAAGATCGCGAACCCGGGCTGGGGATGCATCACGCCATTGGTGGTGCCGTTGAAATCGGTCCAGTTGGTCGAGGCCGCGCTCCAGACGCCTGAGCCACCATCGACAGCATTGTTGTTGGCGGAGCCGGCTGCGTCACCGTCCCAAAAGCCGAGGTTCGGAAGCGAATTGTTGACCAGATTGACCTGGCCCGCGACCGCGGTTTGGACGAGAAAGTCGCTCGCCGTCGAGCCGATGGGGGTCGCGCCGATATCGAGGCCATTGTCGGTCAGAGCGCCGCCATAGGTCATCAGGCTGTAGACGCCGGGGCCGAAGGGCGTGCCGGCCGTGACGTTCAGCGTGCCATCCAGCGTCAGATCGGCCGCGACATCGAACAGGGCAGCCCCGCCCGGGGTGTCCAGCGTCACATCCACGTTCGCGCCGCCCGCGAGGGTGAGCTGCTGCATCGAAAGCGTCTGGCCCTGGAGGCCGCTCAGCGTGCCGCCCGTGGCGATCGCCACATGGCCACCGATCGTGCCGTAGCCGCCCAAAATGCCGCCGGACTGGACATCAATCATGCCGGTGCCGAGCTTGCCGTCGACCAGCAGCGTGCCGCCGGTGACATGCGTGTCTCCGGTGAAGCCGCTGGAATCCGCGGTCAGATGGGTGACGCCGGTCTTATTGTTGATCGTGCCGAGACCATTCACCGCCGCGTCGAAATTATAATTAGTGCCGGCGTGCTGGAAATTGATCTCGCCGGTGCCCGAACCGAACTGGACCTTCGTTGCGTCCAGCGTGCCCGGCACGGATCCAAAAATGTTCAGGACTCCGGTCGAACCTGCAGTCTTCGCTAATATCAAATCACCGCCGATAGACACCTTGCCACCGTTCGTGAGCCTCAGCAGACCGTTACCCGCGTCACCGACGACCATGTCTCCGCTGACGTCCCAGCGTGATCCCGCGCCATCGACATACGCGGACCCGTTGGAATTTACGGATAACCCGACGGTGGCGTTCGCACCCGCGACCGTAGCGCCGGTGACCACGTGGCCGCCGGCGAAGATCGACAACTGGGCCTGGCCATTGACGCCGACGATGGTCGCGCCATCGTTAGTCCAGGTCGAGCCAATGCCCTCGATTTTCACGAAAGCATAAGAGGCGACATTGGACAGTGCCAGGGCGCCGAGGAAGTCGCGAACCTGGCCGCCGTTCAAGATGTCGAGCGTTCCGTTACCGCTATCGCCGACGACGAGGAAGTTGCTGGTCCAGCTCGAGCCGGGACCATCGACGGTCACCTTGCCCTCCGAACCCGCAACCGCGCCGATCGTGCCCTGCAGATTGCTGACGGCGCCGCCGTTGGTGATGGCCATCACGCCGCTGCCGAAGCTGCCGATCGTCAGGTTATCGCTGCCGACGAAGGCCGAATTCGTGCCATCGACCGTCATCGTGCCGACAGCGCCGACGGAGCTCCCGACCCCGGCAAATCCTGCGGTCACCTTGCCGCCATTCGAGATATTCAGCGTCCCAGAACCTTCGTCGCCGACGTAGAGGCTGCCCGTGTTGGTCCAGGTCGAGCCGGCGCCGGTCACCAGCACGGTACCGGTAGATCCGCCTTGCGCCCCGATCCTGCTCAAGTTCGCGCTGACGGATCCTCCGCCCGCCACGGTCAGCGTGCTTCCAATGTTGTAATATCCGACATTAAGTTCGCCCGAGTTCGACCAACTAGAGCCTTGGCCCGTCACGGAAACCTGACCTTGACCGAAGGCACCGACGGTGCCGTTTCTGTCTGAGACTTTACCGCCATTCGAAATATCGAGGACGCCATGCCCTCCTGACGAGCCAATTGTGAGGTCGAGACTATCGGTCCACGATGAACCCAGACCGTCCACCGTCACCACACCGGTCGAACCTGTCTGGAATCCGACGGTTGAGCCGACGCTTGTGACAACCGCTCCGTTCAAAATTTCGAGGTGGCCTTGGCCAGAACTGCCGACAGCCAAATTGCCCGTGTCTGTCCATTTGGAGCCAGCGCCCGTGATCGTGACCTTTCCATCAGAACCTGCGTTCACACCAATGAAGCTAACGCCGCTACTCAGTTGTCCGCCGCCGGAAACGGTCACCGTGTTTCCAATATTGTAGTAGCCGACATTAAGCTCGCCGGAGTTCGACCAGCTCGAGCCTTGGCCAGTCACGGAAACTTGACCTTGACCGAAAGCGCCCACGGTCCCGTTTCTGTCTGAGACCTCACCGCCATTCGAAATATTGAGGACACCATATCCTCCGGACGAGCCAAGTGTGAGGTCGAGACTATCCGTCCAGGATGAACCCAGACCATCGACCGTAACCAAGCCCGTCGAACCTGATTGGAATCCTATCCCCGAACCGTGACTTGTAACAGTAGCGCCGTTGACAACGTTCATCACACCGTCGCCGGAGCTTCCGACAATCAAATTTCCGTCATTCTTCCAGGTCGAACCAACACCGGAAACGGTCGTCGTGCCCTTTGATCCAGCGACGTCGCCAATTGTTGCAGTAGCATCGGTGACCTTGCCGCCATTGGAAATGTCCAGCACACCGCTGCCCGCGCCACCAACAGTCAGGGAACCACTATTGGTCCAGACCGCGCCCGCGCCACTGAGCGCCACATAGCCGAAGCTACCGGCTTTTGCGCCGATCATGCCATCGGTGTTGCTGACCGTGCCGTTCCCGATGCTGAGGTTGCCGCTGCCGAAATTGCCGATGATCAGGCTGCCGCTGTTCGTCCACTTCGACTGCACCAGGCTGAACGCGGCGGCACCCACATCGACGGACCCATTGGAACCCGCCTGGTCGCCGATAATGCCCTGATTGCTGGTGAGCGTTGCGCCCGCTTCGATGAAGAGGCCGTTGCCGTCACCAGCGGCGGTTTTGCCAATCGTGATGTTGTGCACGACGGCATCCTTGCCCGCACCAACCAGCCGGGCATCTTGCCCGGTGGGGTTGTCGATCGTCACATCGTCGGCCGCGGTCGGCACGTGGGTGGGCTCCCAGTTCGACGCGTCCATCCAATTTCCGTCTGTGCTGCCCTTCCACTCCTGGGCCTGCGCAGACGGCGTAAGCGCCAGGCCCACAAGCGCCGTCGAAGTCAGCGCCAGAAGCTTGAAGGCCGATTTCCGACCCGTGTTGTTGCTCATGCCCATGTCTCAAAGCTCCCGCTAAAACGAAAATTCGCCAATGTTGGGAGGGCTATCGCACTGGTTTTTTGGTTCGTCTTGGACAGGGACACGTGGTTTTTTGGACGGGGACACGCGTTTTCATTTTTTTCGATCCGGCGACGCGAAATCGCCACCAAATTCAGCTGCTCAGGAGCTTTGCCAGACGGCAAATCCGTCCGAAATCAGGACTGGAATCGTTCCGAAACAGGCGATTCGCGACGTCGGGCAGATTTGCTCATCAGCGCTATCAACACGGCGTTCGAACGCGCTCGGACGGCAAGAAGCTCGCCACCCGCGGCGGCGAGGAGGCGATCCTAGTGGGCGGTCGCGCCAGCCTGCAATTGCGCAGCGGCGCCGCTCGCCGATCCCCCGAGCGGCGTGCCGATATCGGCGACCAGCCTGACAAGGTCAGTCTGCCGCTTGGTGCCGGTCTTGGCGAAGATGCGGCCGAGATGGGTCTTCATGGTGTTGTCGCCGATCCCGAGCGACAGGGCCGCCGCCGCCGAGCCCATGCCGCTGCCCACCTTCAGCAACACCCGCGCCTCCGCCGGTGTCAGGTCGAACAAGGTGATCAGCACGGCTTCCGGTAGCGGCGAGGCCGATGTCGTGGTCGATACGAACACCGCGGCGCACGCCGGCCGGAACGCGGCGCGCGCTGTGCCGTCGGTGAGCGGAAGCACATAGGCCACCGCCGGCGGCTGGCCGGCGGCCGAGATCGGCAGGCCGATGCCGCGCGACCCGAGCGATCCCTCTGCCTTGGCGGCGCCGGCAATCGCCTCCAGCAGCGCCCTGCCCGCCAGCTGGTTCTGCGCCTGGAGGATGCCGTTCCGCGACTGGATGGGACCGGTGCCCGACAGCATCGCCTCGGCATTGCCGTTGGCATAGAGAATGGCGCCATCGGCCGCGGTCAGGACGACCGGTGCCGAAAGCCCCTCGAGCGTCTCGCGGTAAAAATGCGCGGTCACCCGCGCCTGGTCGAGCAGGTCGCCGATCAGCGACGCGCGGCGCAGATGCGGCGAGAGCAAAGTCAGGAAAGACTGTTCCTCGGCCGAGATGATGTCGCGGTTGGCGTAGATCGACGTGCCGAGCAGCCCGATCCGGTCCTCGGTATGGACGAACTTGACCATGCAGCCCTCGCGGAGCCCCTGCGGTCCGGCCCAGTTGCGGTAGAAATTGGTCTGCTGGAGTTGGGCCTCGCTCATGCCCGACAGCGTGGTTATCGGTGTGTCGATATCGCCGACCACCGCTTCCTTCAGCCCGGGAATATCGTCGAAGCCATAGTCGCGCTGCAGGATATGCATCTGGTCTGCGTCCCAGGCCGACTGCGCGGCGAAGCGGCCATGACTGTCGTTCGAGCTGGCCAGGGCGATCGTCGTATAAGCGGCGTCCACCGATCGGGTTATCCGGGTGCAGACACTGGCCCAGCCGTCCGGGCTCAAAACACAGTCATAAATATCGCCGATGATCGAGGACAATAGGTCGTTACTCAGCCCCGTCATCGATCGCCTGCCCGTTCACGTCTGAGAGTCTTGATGCCAGCCGAGGTGTGACAAATCAATCAACGGTCGCTCCAGACGCGGCCTGAAACCTCTCCTCCCCCATCGCGCCCCTTTCCGCGAAATCTCCAAACGTCACACTTTCGGGTGACGACGCTCGCGCGTCCGCACGGGTACACGCGGACCATCGGTCGGTCCTCGCGGAGGACATAGCGCCAGCCTGGATTTCCCAGGGCTTTCAAGTGCGCACGGGAACGCACCCGCCGTCCTGACGGCGGCAAGACGCATGACTTCGGAACGAGCGGTTTCGAGCAAAGAAGGGGGGCTAGCCGTGCAGAGACAGATCTTTTCATCCGCAGCCCTGCCGGAGCATCTGAGCCACAAGGCGCGCTACGAGCTGTGGCGTGACATACATTATGCCAATGTCACGACGACTGAAGTCGATGTGTCGGACTTGCCCTTCGAAGCCACACTCGAGGCGCTCGCGCTCGGCCCCCTTACCTACGCGAAGATGTCGGGGACGATCAACCGCGTGGTCCGCACGCCCCACGCCGTCCGCACCGACACCGAGGACAAATATTGCCTCGTCCTAAATCTCGGCAGTTCGCTGATCGGCGGCACCTACAAGGGCAGGGATCTCGCCATGACCACCGGCAGCGCGTTCCTAGACGGGACGCAGCCCCAGGAGTTCACCGGCGGCGCCATGAACACCTGGGTCAATGTGACCCTGCCGCGCAAGCTGCTCAACGACACCTTCGCCCGGATTGAGGACAAGCAGGGCTTGCTCATTCGCTCGGACAATGAAGCGCTCGGGCTGCTGCGCAACTATCTCGCGATGCTCGATGCGACGCCGCTGCCGCCCGGATCGCCGTTGCTCGACCATGTCTCGACGACGCTGATCGATCTCGTCGGCCTGGCGACCGGCGCCAAGGGCGAGGAAGCCGAAGTCGCCGGCCTGCGCGGCCTGCGCGCAGGCCGGCTCCAGGCAATCCTGAACCAGCTGCGCAGCAACTATCGCAACCCTGCCCTATCCGCGCCGCTTGTCGGCTTGCAGCTCGGCCTTACCGGCCGCTACGTGCAGGAATTGCTGTCGGCGACCGGGCCGACCTTTGCCGAACGGTTGCTCGAGCTCAGGCTGCAGGATGCGAAGTCGATGCTGAGCGATCCGCGTTTCATTGGACGGCGCGTCGGCGACATCGCCCTCGACGTTGGCTTCAGCGACGTTTCCTACTTCAATCGCACCTTCCGCCGCCGCTTCGGCTGCAGCCCTGGTTCGTCGCGTTGAACGCGGTCGGCGTCTCCGCAATAGCGGGCCAGTACCGCGGCATGATATGCGCCTGACGTGCCGTCTCCAGCCCCACCCGCGCCTCTTCCGCGCCAGCTACAGAGCGCAGACATGACGGTCCGACGGTGATCCCCCAATTCTATCTGCTCGCCGTGCTCGCGATCGCGCTTCCGGCGGCGTTCATCGTCGTGCTGCCGCGGCGCTGGCTAATACTGGCGTTGCTCGCATGGACGGCCTCGCCCTTGGCCGCGTTCGTCGCCGTGGTCGCCTGGGAAGCACTGACGCGCCCTGACGTCAGCCATTCGTTCGAGGACGTGCTTCTCGGCTTCTCGCTGATCAGCGCGATCTTCATCATCCCCTGGACGATCATCTGCGCGCTCGGCTTCTCGATCGGCTTCGCGCTGCGTCGACTGATCCGCGGCCGTCAGCCCGGCGACACACCGTCCGCGGATCACGGTGCGCCACCATTTGTCGCGCCGACGGCTTTCCAGACGGCAGCGGCGGCAGCGGACGCACCCCCAGGCTTCGAGGCAGCGCTACCGATCGCCGCCCGTGACCGCTCGTCCGACACGGATGCGTGGCGGCAGGCGCATATCGGCTTCGAGATGGACGATCTGAAGATCGGGGGCCTTGGCGTCTGGAGCAACGCCTGGCGCAGCGTCGGCACGCCGCCGCTGCGCCTTCCCCACCCCGCTTATCCCGAACAGCTGCATGACTATACGGTCCAGGAGATCGCGGAAGGATCGACCCTTGTCCGCTTCGCGGTGAGCGAGCTCTCCAACGGGGTATGGGGCTTTTACGTGCCCCGACATCCTGCGCTCGATACCAGCGCATTCTCGATCGATCGCTCGCTGCGCTACGAGCAGCGCCACGGCGAAAGGGGGGCGGGCCAGCCCGATACAGAGAGGAGCTGGGCGGTCCTGAGCGATGCCGCAACCGGCCGCGCGCTGGTCGATTGCGCCGCATGGCCGGAAAGCCGCATCACCGGCAACGCCGATGGCAGCCTGTTCCTGCGGCTCAAACAGGAAGACGGCGAGACACTGTTCCGGATCGATCCGACCGTCTGGATGTTTCGTAACCAGGGGGAGAACGGCACCAATTGGCCACTTCTCGAACTCGCCGATACCGTCGAGCAGCTGCGCCGCGCTCCCACCCTGGGCCCGGCCGGCCCACAATATCGCCACATCTCGCCGGACGGGACGATCCGGGTCGATTCCGAAGCTGTGGAATGGGGCAACTCGCACTGGGTCTATACGCCGCGCGTGACCGACATCGCGAGCGGCCGGGTCGTGCTCGATCTATGGGGCACGGACTGGGACGCCACGATCGCCTGGCCCGGAAACCGGCGCGTGTCGCTCGATTTCCGGCGCTATCATTTCAGCGGCGACCTCACGATCGAGCTCGATCTCGAGAACGATATCTACCGCATCGTCCGCGAGCCTGGTGCCACGGCGGAACTCCCGTCCGGGCCCCTGAGCGAGGCTGCGGATGCGATGGAAGCGTCCGGCCGGCGGGTTGCGGCCTGGGCGGCGAAGCATAACGCCAGTCGACCGGTCCGGGATACCCTCGGCAAGCCCCATCCCTTCGCGGCATGGCGTACCGCGCTGGTCATCCTCCTGGTCGCTGTCATCCTCATTGCGGTCGCGACGACACTTTCGATGAACACCGGTCCGCTACGCGATCCCGATGCCGACCCCGCACTGCTCCGGCCGATCCCCGAACCGGACCTGTCGTCGTCGGACCGAATGCGCGCAGCCGTCGTGACCGTGAACAGCACCATGGAAGCCCCGGTACGATGAACTGGTACAAGGTCCTCTTCGCCTTCGATCTGCTGGTCCTGCTGGTGCTGATCTATTTCTTCGCCGATGGCCTGCGCTACAGCGCACCGGGAGCGATGCCGGCCATATGGCTGCCAATCCTCGCGGTGCCTATCGCCATGTTGGCCGGAGCCTGGGCGCTGCGCAGCAACGGCAAGAACAAGCTGGCGATGGGGCTCATCCTCCTGCTCGCAATCCCGCCTGCGCTGTTCTCCCTTTTCTTCGGCCTGCTCCTGGCAGCCAATCCGAGCTGGCACTGATGCAGCCGCGCCTTCCCTCCGACCCGATCGGCACCAACCCCGTCGCTGGCACCGCGCGCGCCTATCCCGTCGCCACCCCCGTCAAGGTGCTCGCCGTCCTGCACATCACCTTGGGATTGGCTGGCCTGGTCGCGGGAGCGGTCACAATTGCCAGCTTCTGGGCGATCCCCGGGCGGTTCAGCGACATCGTCCTGGCCTTCGCCATCCCCATCTTCCTGTTCCTCGCGATCTTCCTGTTCATCCCCAGCCTCTTGGGCGGGATCGGCCTGCTGCGCGGCAGGGCGTGGGGCCGCATCGTCATCCTGATGCTGTCCGGGCTGATGATGCTGATCTTTCCGATCGGCACTGCACTCGGCGGCTTCGGCCTGTGGGCGTTGCTCCGCCGCCCTGCACATTCGGCTCTGCCACGCCATTTCGAGGGCGCCACCGACGCGCCACGTATTCCCCTGAATTATGCAGCGGCGACAGTGCCGCTGCTGGTTGCGCTCGGCGCGGGCGCGATCGTCCTTATCGGGGTCCTCTCCCGCTTCCAGGAGAAGCAGGCGCCGATCCTTATCGAAGACACCTTCCTGGGCGCCGCCATCGTCTTTCCGCTCGCGCTTCTCCTTGCGGCGGCGGCCGTCCTCTACGCGCATCGGAGAAGCGCATGATGCGACTGTTCGCTACGGTTACCCTGCTTGCCTGCGGGATCGTCGCAGGCAGCGCCGGCATGGCCAGTGCCGTCCCCCCAGGCGCTGGCCATGCAGGATGCTTGATCGCTGCGCATCTCGCCGATCCCGATCCCGCCGGTACCAATGTCCGCGCGGGCCCCTCTCCAAATGCCCCGATCGTCGCACACCTCCCGCAGCATCGCAGCATTGGCGACGACACCGTCGCCCCGGAGGTAGAGATCGTCGGGTTCGTCAATGGCTGGGCGAAGGTGCGGCGCGTCCGCTTCGCCGATTATGGTGCGGGCGAGACCGTTCTGTTGGAGGGGCAAGGCTGGATCTCGGGCAAGCTCCTTTCCGGGACGCTGCAGGCTGGACTGCGCGCGGGGCCAGCTAGCGCGAGTGCGCCCCTGGCAATCGCCGACCCGGAGGAGGCAGTCGTGGAAGCGATCGACGATTGCAGCGGCCAGTTCGCCCATGTCACCGTTCGGTTGGGCGACGGGCGCCGGATCTCCGGCTGGACGAACCGCCTCTGCGCCAACCAGGTGACGACCTGTACCTGAGTCGCGCGGGTGAGTGGGATGCCTGGCCCGCGCGCCATCTGACCGTACGAAGCGGTCGGCCGGCGCGCGCGCAGCAATGTGCATTTGTCGCACCCGTCAGCAGGATCAAGGCGACAGCCGATGGCCGAAGCGACCGCGCGGCCGCTTCGGCCAGACGATCAGCCGCGGCGGGCATCGAAGCTGAAGCGTCCGCCACCGAAGGCGACGACGTGCAGCAGGCCCCCAGCCATCGCGATGTTCTTGAAGAAGTGGAAAAACTGGTTCTGATCGCCGAGCGCGCTGTGGAAGAACACGGCGGTGACGAGCGCGTACAGCACAAACACGCCGGCGACGGCACGGGTGCGATAGCCGAGCAGCAGCGCGAGACCGCCAACGATCTCGACGAACGCTGAAAGAACGAATGCGACCGAAGGGAGCGGCAGGCCAACCGACTGGATGTAGCCGATCGTCATCGCAGGCGCTGCCAGCTTCGACATGCCCGACAGGAGGAAGATCGCGCTGATCATCGCGCGTCCGACGACGGGAACGACTGTAACCAGCGAACTGGAAGCGGCCGAAGGCGAAGTGCCGGCGGCATAGGTCTGGGTGTTCATGTCACTATTCCTTACTCTTGGGTTAAGTGGGGACGTGTCTGGACATGCCAGGTCACACTGCCGATCCGGACACGGCCCGGCAGTACGAAGGGATCAGAGAGTCGCTCGAAGCGCCGCCAGTCGTAACGGTCGCGCCAGTAGGCGATCAGCGCCTTGGCCTTGTCCAGCGGCACGCCCTGCGACCAATCAGCCACCGTCTCCCTCTCCGGGAGGCGTGCCGTTGTCAGACGCCTCTTCAGGTCGTCGATGGCGCCTTGCGGCACGTGCACTCGGAACGGCACTATCGCGGACGTGGCAGAAGCAAGAACAGGCGTCGCGTCTCGGGCCAATGCCTCGGACGACAAGCCGCCGAGCGTTGCGATCGCCAAGCCTTCGGCCAGACCGCGCAGGGCCAATCGCCGCGACGGCGATTCCAGATCATCGGAAAACGGTTGCGGGACCATAAGATGCCTCCTTTGCAAGAGAGCCGCGCTCGCGGAGCGGTCGGGGGTTGGGCTGGGGGTCAGCTCGCGGTCTGACCGCTGCTGCGGCGGAGCTCGTCAAAGTTCTCGTCGAGAAAGACGTAGAGAGCGCTTATCCTGCCAGCGCGGACAGTGATGACGTCCCAGCCGGTATATGCGGGCGCGTCCCCGCGTGGCCCCGAACTCCAGGCCAACCGGCCGGCGTCGTGGAGCACCTGCGGCGCGCCCAGAGGTGTGTAGACGTAGTTCGGGTGCGTCGCGCGGAGCTCGCCGGCGAACTTGTCGATGGCTTCGTGCCCGACGATCATGCCTGGCGGAACGTAGAGGACGCCATCCTCAGCCCATAGTTCGTCGACCGCGGCGCGGCGACGCGCGTCGTCGCCTTCGCCGAAGACCTCCTGCAGATTGCGGTCGAGCAGTTCGCGGACCCGGTCCGCGGATTCGGTGGTCTGTTTCATTCCGATTTCTCCTTTGGGAAAGCCTGAGCCTCGACGGCGGGATCCCGCCGAGGCCGATGACAAGACGAAAGTCGTCAGATCTGCGCTTGGCCGCCGTCCACGAAGAGCTCGACGCCGTTGACGAAGCTCGCATCGTCGGATGCGAGGAACAGCACCGCCTTGGCGACCTCCTCGGGCTGACCGACACGGCCGGCCGGGATCAGCGCCGCCAGATAGTCCTTTGTACCCTGGGCCCGCGCGCCGCCGCCGAACAGTTCGTCCAGTCCGGCCGTTTCCGTGACGCCCGGGCTCACCGCGTTGACGCGGATGCGACGGTCCTTGAGGTCGAGCATCCAGTTGCGGGCGAAGTTGCGAACGGCCGCCTTCGTCGCCGAGTAAACGCTGAACGCCGGGGTGCCCGAAATGCTGGTGGTCGAGCTCGTCAGGATGACCGATGCGCCGTCCTTCAGCAGCGGCAGCGCCTTCTGCACGGTGAACAGCACGCCCTTCACGTTCGTGTCGAAGGTCCGCTCATAGTGCTCCTCCGTGATCGAACCGAGCGGGACCATCTCGCCACCGCCGGCATTGGCAAACAGGACGTCGATCTGAGCGTGCTTCTGCTGCACTGCATCGTAGAGTCGGTCGATATCGGCAAGATTTGCCGTATCACCGCGGACTGCGGTAACCCTGCCACCGATCTGCTTCACGGCCGCGTCGAGCGCTTCCTGACGACGGCCGGTAATGAAGACCGAGGCACCCTCGGCCGCAAAGGCCTTCGCCGCGGCAAGGCCGATGCCACTCGAACCACCGGTGACTACCACTACCTTGTTCTTGAACTGATCCTTCATCGTCATTCTCCTCACGTTCGGCGAAGCGCCGGTGTGCCACCTAAGTGAATGATGAACGATGATCCTTGTAGTGGGTTAAATTAGCACTTAGCGTTCTACCAGAGGAACGCTGATGCGCATTGATCTGAACGACTATGGCTATTTCGCGGAAGTGGTGGCGCATGGAGGCTTCGCTGCTGCGGGGCGGGCGCTGCGAGAACCGAAGTCGAAGCTTAGCAGGAGGATCGCCGGGCTGGAGGACCGGCTGGGTCTCCGGCTGATCGAGCGGTCGAGCCGTCGCTTCCGGGTGACGGATACAGGCCAGGCATTCTACGAGCGATGTCGCGCGATGCTCGCCGAAGCGGAACAGGCGGAAGCGTTGGTCGTGCAAGCGCAGGCCGAGCCCCACGGACGCATCCGCTTCAGCTGTCCGACCGGAATGCTCGCGCCAATCTCGGGTCTGATCTCATCGTTCCTGTTACGCTTCCCCAAGGTGCGCGTTCAGCTCGTAGCCACGGATCGCGCGGTGGACCTGATCGACGAGCGCATCGACCTGGCGCTGCGCGTTCGCGGCAGCCTCACATCCGACGCCGCCCTGACCATGCGCTCGCTCGGCATATCCACTCGCATCCTCGTCGCCAGTCCCCAGATGGCCAGCAAAGTGGCCGACATCGACCACCTCGCAGTCCTGCCCGCGCTGGCGACCAACGACGCGGCAGACGATCTCGAATGGCAGTTGGAGGCGGACGACGGCCGCAAACACGTCGTTCGCGTGCAGCCCCGCATGGGATGTGAGGACATGGCGACCGTACGCGACGCGGCGATCGAAGGTCTCGGCGTTGCAATCCTGCCGGACCACGTCTGTCGCGAAGCGTTGGACGCGGGAAGACTTGTGCGGGTGTTGCCCGCGTGGCGTGGCTTGCAGGGGATCGTTCACCTCGTTTTCACGACGAGACGCGGCCTGCCGCCGGCGGTGCGCGCGCTGATCGACCATTTGGCAGCCAATTTTCCGCGGGAGGATCTGGTGGTCTCCGCGGTCGAGCGAAGAGGCGATCATCGCGAGCGCGGATAGCCTGGAACAACGGTCATTACTGAAACCGCTCGGTCGATCTGCCCAATGAAAGCGAATGTTGCACCTTGAACCGCGCCGGGTTTGCCGAAGGCTCTACAACTCCTGAAGAGGTGGGGCCTGTACGAGCAAGACGACGAACAAGTTTGCGCCCGAGGTAGGCGCCCGAGCGGTGCGGATGGTGTTGTATCACGAAGCCGATCATCCCTCTCGGTGGGCGGCCATCGTGTCGATCTCAGAGAAGATAGGTTGCGTTCCGCAGACGTTATTTAAGTGGGTGAGAAGGCTGAGGTGGACAGCGGCAAGCGTGCCGGTGTTCCCGCCGAGATGGCTGATCGCCTAAAGGCACTGGAACGCGAGAACCGCGGGCTGCGCCAGGCCAACGAGATACTACGTAAAGCATCTGCATATTTTGCCCAGGCGGAGCTCGACCGCCCGTTCAAGTCAAGCGGTCGCGCGTTCCGCCGACCGCAGAGCAAGGGCCGCGGCAAAGGTCTGCAGGTGCTCGATCATACCATCGGCATTGGCGGGGTTCATGAATTCGCTGTGTCGGACGTCCATCTTGACCACATCGACGTCATCGAACAGCCGATCCCAGCCGAGATAGGGGTAGATTGCGGGATCGAAGCGCCCTTCGTTGGAGAGGAAGAGGCTGAGGCGCCCAGCCACGGGGCCCTCGGGCACACCCCGAAACAGGAGCACGCGCGCGTGACGCGTAATCTCTCGCCGCAGCGATACTTCGAGCCCGGTGCGACCCACCAGCCGGATGAAGCTCAGCAGGTGGCTCGCGAGACGATGTCGATCGCCGTTCGCCAGCCAGGCACCCAGCTTCCGGACGCTGTCGTCCAGAGGATGCGGGCGAGAGGAGCGTGGCTTTTGCCCCAGCGCCCTGCCCCGCGCCCGCGCCGCGAGCGGGTCGTCAGGTACGCTGTCGAGCACTCCGATGAAATCCACCGCTACTCCTCGCGCCATGAGGCGACGCGCCGTCTCGACGGCGATCTTGCCGCCGAAGGAATTACCCAGCAGCCACACGCCCGGCAAGGGCTTCGGGCCGATCCGTTCGACGACCGCAGAGACGATCCGGTCCAGCAGGCGCTCTCGATCGAAATCGCCATTGAACCAATCGCCGCCCCACCGATAATCGGCGATCATCGGCGTAAAATCCCGGCTGGCACGGCGGGCGAAATCGGCGATCACGACGTCGCCGCCGAAAACGCCGGGGCATAGCACCAGGATCGGACCGCCGTTCGTGGGTTCCGGAGCGCTCTCCATCAGACGGGCCGTCAGCATCGCCGGCGTCGTCCGGAAATCGAGCACTTCCCAGTCGATGAGCCGATCCAGCCGCCGCTCGAGTTCGACGACGAGGTTCAGTCCCTTGAGCGAATCCCCGCCGACGGCCTCGAAGGTGGCGCCGGCATCGAAGCTGCCGGGCCCGAGGATCCGTTCCCAGCTTTCGCGCACTACCTGCTCGATACCGGAAACGGGCAAGCGCGCGTGGTCCGGAAACTCCGCGGAAACGCTGGCGCGGGCGCGCTGCTCATCCTCGCGGCCAAGCTCGCCCAGGTCCGGCTTGCCGCTGGGCAGGCGCGGAAGCGCGTCGCGGGCGATCAGTTCGCTCGGCCGCATGTGCGCCGGCAACCGTTCCGCGCACCAGCGCGCGATCTCGGCAGGGTCGGCGGACGCGCCGGCTTCAGCCACATAATATGCGACGATCGCGGGATTGGGCCCGGCACGAACGATCACGGCGGCCTCAGCCACGCCGCGGCTGGCAGCCAGCGCGGCCTCGATCTCGGCCAGATGGACCGTGTTGCCGCGAATCTTGGTCTGCCGGTCCTTCCGGCCCACGAACTCGAGCAGGCTGCCGGGCAGCAGTCGCCCCATGTCACCGGTATGGAACTCCCGCGCGTCCGGCAGGATCGCCGATTGCTTGAATCGCTCGGCCGTCATCGCGGGATCGCACCAATAGCCGAGCGACAGCGAGGGGCTCGACACAACGATCTCGCCGAGCTCGCCCGGCGCGACCTCGGCACCTTCGTCGTCGATCAGTCGCACTGGCGCATCGGCGCGCGGATAGCCGACGGGCACGAGCAGCCGCTCGATGGCGATGTCATGATCCGGATACCAGGAAGCGTAGCTATAGGTTTCGGTCGTGGCGAGATCGATGCAGAGCCGGCACTCGGCCGGGAAACATCGCCGGAACAGCTCCACGTCCGATTGCTGCACCCGATCCGAGATCAGGTGGACGAGGCGCAATCCGCGCAGCAACCGATCGGCGGCGGCGCCGACGGGCTCGCTGAACATCGCCCGAAACAGGCCTGGAATGATGTGAAGCACGGCGACTTTACCATCGGCGAAGATGCTCGCAGCTCTGGTCAGACCCTGCGAACGCACATCGACGACGACGAGCCGGGCGCCGGCGGCAAGGCTGCCGTAGAGGTCGCGCGTGGCTCCGCTGACGCTCGGGGAATAGATCAGCGCAACGCCCTCGCCGCGCTGCAGCCCCGCGCGCCAGCAATGCCGCAGCACCTCGTAGAGCACGGCCCGCTGGCTCTGGAACACACCCTTCGGACGGCCCGTGCTGCCGGAAGTGTAGAAGATGGCCGCAAGGTCGTCGGGGGTCGCGGTGACGCGGAAGGTTGCGCCCTCGCACGTGTCGAGCGTCGGCATCCGCACCCTGGGTATGTCGGGCACGCTGTCGCGCATCGCAGCGGCAGTAGTCTCGTCGACGATCACCGCGCTCATCCCCGCGCGCGACGCAATCTCCGCATTGCGCGCCGCTGGAAAACTGGCGTCGAGCGGCACATAGCAGATGCCACGCGCGAGCAGGCCGAGAATCGCCGCAACATAGTCGGTCGATGGCGCGAGCAGAATGCCGATGGGGCGGCCGGGTACCGCAAACGGCGCGGCGAGCTCGCCAACGCGCCCGGCGAGCCTCGTGAGCTCGGCATAGGTCAGCGCGGTGGCCGCGTCCTGTACGGCGATCGCCGTGCCACGATCGCGCGCGTGACCGGCGACGATCTCCGCGAGCGTCGTGGCAATCTCCGCGGGCGTGCCGGCCGGCGTGGGTGCGGAGGAGCCCATATCGGCTTCCGATGGTCCGGTGATCATCGGGCGATCTTTCGATGCGTCGGCATTGGCGCGGTCTGTTCGAAGCGGCCATGCGCGGCGCGTCGGAGCTCCGTTCGAATCAAAGGCAATTCCAAGTTCACGTGCCCAAGGGTGTGAATCGCCGGGCCGGCGTTCATCCTCTTCTATTGCTGCAAATGACTGGAATGCCTAGACGCGCTGGATTGCGAGAAAGGATGGCGCACATCGTGGTGGAACGAGTTGCCCCGGTCAGGGTCGCAGTCGGGGTCGGGACGCCAATGCCGGACACYAAACCGTCGCGCAGCCCGGTGCTCGCGCCATGACGCTCGACGAAATCATCCGCGTCGGCGCGGACGATATGCCCGCTCTGGTCGATCCGGCCCGGCCGCAGCTTTCCTATCGCGATCTGCGCGCGCATGTCGCGGAAATCGCTTCTGCCTTGGCGCAGGCCGGCATCGGCCGCGCCGATCGCGTCGCGATGGTACTTCCCAATGGCCCGGAGGCGGCAACCGCCTTTCTCTCGGTCGCGATGGCGGCGGCGGCCGCGCCTCTCAACCCCGGTTACACCGCTGCCGAGTTCGACTTCTACCTGTCCGACCTGAAGGCTCGCGCATTGTTGGTCGAGACTGGCTCGACCTCGCCTGCGATCGCCGTGGCACGCGTCTTGTCGATCCCCGTCTTCGAGATCGAACCGCTCGAGCCCGTCGGGCGGTTTGCATTGCACGGCAAGGCGGGGGGAAGTGTCGCGACGACGACACCGCAGCCATCCGATCTTGCACTGCTGCTGCATACCTCGGGAACGACCGGGAAGCCGAAACTGGTCCCGATCACGCATCGCCAGCTCCATGCCTCGACGCGCAACATCGCCGCGACGCTCGAACTCGCTCCGCACGATCGCGGGCTGGAAATGATGCCATTGTTTCACGTTCACGGCCTCGTCGCCGGGCTGCTCGCGCCGCTGTTCGCAGGGGGCAGCATCCATTGCACGCGCGGGTTCGATGCGGCCGCCTTCCCCGCCTGGCTCGAGACAGTCGGCGCGACCTGGCTTACCGCGGTGCCGACGATGCTCCAGGCGATCCTGCGCTGGGCGGAGACCGTGCCGCACCATGCCGCGCGGAGCGGCCTGCGTTTCATCCGTTCCTGCTCGGCCGCCCTGCCCCCGCACGTCGGCGAACGGCTGGAAGCGCTGTTCGGCATTCCGGTCGTCGAAGCCTATGCGATGACGGAAGCTGCGCATCAGATGACCAGCAACCCGCTTTCCGAAGCGCGTCGCTTTGGCAGTGTCGGACGCGCCGCCGGCCCGGAGGTCGCGATCCTCGACGCGACGGGCCGGCTCCTCGGCCCAGGGGAAGAGGGAGAGGTCGGCGTGCGTGGCGAGAATGTCATGCAGGGCTATCTGGACAATCCCGAAGCGAACCGCACGGCCTTTGCCGGTGACTGGTTCAGGACCGGCGATGTCGGTCGGCTCGATGAGGACGGCTTCCTCCGGCTGACCGGACGGGCGAAGGAGATAATCAACCGCGGCGGCGAAAAGATCGCGCCCGTGGAAATCGAGAACGTCCTGCTGACCCACGAAGCCGTCGCGGAAGCGGTCGCTTTCGCGATCCCGCATGCAACTCTCGGCGACGATGCGGCCGCCGCCGTGGTGTTGCGTCCGGGCGCCGTCGCCGATCCGGCGTCCTTGCTCTCCTTCCTGCTCGGGCGCCTCTCCGATCATCGCATGCCGCGCAAGATCCTGTTGCTCGATGCGATCCCCAAGGGGCCGACGGGCAAGCTCCGCCGTATCGAGATGGCGGCGCAGCTGGGCCTCGACCGCCCGTCGGCGCGGCCGCCGCACACACCGCCGGCAACGCCGTCGGAACACTTGCTCTATGCCTTGTGGAGCGAGCTTCTCGCGGTGTCGGATCTCGGCACCGACGACAATTTCTTCGATCTGGGCGGAAACTCGATCGCCGCCGTCCAGATCGTCGCGCGTGTCCGCGCCGAAACGGGCGTGGATCTGCCGATCTCGCGCTTCCTTATCGATCCAACCATCCGCAGTCTGGCGCTGACCCTCACCGCGCTTCAGGCGCAATCGCTGTCGCCCGAGGCACTCGATCGGATCCTGGCGGAGCTGGAGGCATCGCCGGACCTGGCGCGATGACGTCCGAACGAACGGAGGACGACGCGCTCCGTCGTCGCATCGCCGCTTTGCCGACGGAAATGCGCGCGGCATTCGAGCGGCGATTGGGCCAGGCTTCGCCGGAGCGCGCCGATCACCGCCCCATGCCATCGGCGGAGGCATTCCTGTCGTTCGCGTTGACCGACGTGCAGCAGGCGTATTGGGCCGGACGCACCGGAGACTTCGACCTCGGCACCGTGTCGACGCACAACTATGTCGAGGTCCAAGGACGCGATATTGATCTCCACCGGCTGGTGCGCGCCTGGCAGCAGCTGATCGATCGCCATCCGATGCTCCGGACCGTGATCTCGCAGGACGGCACCCAGCGCGTTCTTCCCGAATTGCCGCCTTATTCGATCGCGTCCGACGATCTGCGCGCGCTCCCGACTGAGGCGTCGGACGCGATCCTGGCATCGACGCGAGAACGCATGTCGCATCAGGTGCTGCCGCTCGATCGATGGCCCTTGTTCGAAATCCATGCCAGCCTGATCGATCAGGAGCTGACGCGCCTGCATCTCAGCTTCGACTCGATGACAATCGATCTCGACAGCCGCACGCGATTGCTGCGCGAATGGGGCGAACTGTACCAACATCCGGACGCCGCCCTGCCCCAGCTTCCATGCTCCTTTCGCGATGCTATCGTGAATGCGCGGCCGGATGGGTCGGCCGGGGCGCGCGCGCGCGACTATTGGCTGGCGCGGCTCGAAAGCCTGCCGCCGGCGCCAGATCTGCCGCAACGGGATGTTCAACCGGAGCGCATCCGATTTACCCGCCGTACCGGCTTGCTCGATGCCGCGGCCTGGGAGAGGCTGGCGCGGATCGCGCGCGAGGGCGGCCTTTCGGCCAACGCGCTGTTGCTGGCGGCCTATGCGGACGTGCTCGCGCTCTGGCAGGACGGCGGGGCCTTCACGCTCAATCTCACGCTGTTCAACCGGCCGCCCGGGGCGGCCCGCGTCGTCGGCAACTTCACGGGCTTGTCCTTGCTCGAAGTTGCGGCGCGCGGCGCGCGGAGCTTCGGCGAGCGGGCACGGCAAATCCAGGAACAGCTTTGGCGTGATATCGATCATCGCCAGTTCGGCGGCGTCGCCGTGATCCGCGAGTTGCTTCGCGCCAGGGCCGATCCGGCACGCGCGGTCATGCCGGTCGTGTTCACCAGCGGGGTGACGGCAGATGGCACGGCGGAGGACGAGCTGGACTGGCTCGGCGAGGAAATTTTCTCCGTCAGCCAGACGCCCCAGGTCTGGATCGACCTGATGGTCCGGAACACGGCAGATGGGCTGCGTTACGACTGGAATTCGGTCGATGCGGTCTTTCCCGAAGGCATGATGGACGACATGTTCGCCGCCTTTGCAAGCCTGATCGAAGCACTGGCGAACGGCGTCCTGACCCTGTCCGACCCTTGGCGCCGCATCGCGGAGCTTCTGCTGCCGGCGGAGGCCGCGCGCGTCGCCGCCGAAGCGAACGACACCCAGGCGCCGCTTTCCGCCCGTCTGTTGCATGAACTGTGGCGCGATCGCGTCGCGCAGGCGCCCGACCACCCCGCTTTGATCGACGCGAGTGGAACGATGACCTATCGGCAGCTCGCCCGACGCGCCGCCGGGGTTGCACGCAGGATCGCCGGGTCGGATCTCCCGCCGCTGGTCGCGATCGTTCTCCCCAAGGGTTGGGAGCAAGTCGCGGCGGTCATCGGAGTTCTTGAAGCCGGTGCGGCCTATCTGCCGATCGATCCCGGCTGGCCGGCGGCACGGATTGCGCAGATCCTCGAACGATCGAACGCAACGCTGGCGCTGATATCAGGCACCGGCCCGGTGCCGGCATGGGCCGGCGACGTCCGCGTGATCGAGATCGGCGACGATACGGATACGGAGTTCCCGCTCACGACCGTACCGAGGGGAGCACCCGACGATCTCGCCTATGTGATCTATACGTCGGGTTCGTCGGGGCAACCAAAGGGCGTCGCGATCGATCATCGGGGCGCGGTCAACACCATCCTGGACATCAATCACCGCCTCGGCATCGGGCCGGACGACCGGGTGCTGGCGCTGTCCGCGCTGAGCTTCGATCTCTCGGTGTACGACATCTTCGGCACTCTCGCCGCGGGCGCGACGATCGTGATGCCGGATGCGGAACAGGCCTCCGACCCCGCAGGCCTGGCGCAGCTCGTCAGGATGCACGGCGTGACGCTGTGGAACAGCGTGCCGGCGTTGATGGAGCTGCTCGTCGATCATGCGTGCCGCACGCCGGGCCTGCGCTTCGATTCACTGCGTCACGTGTTGTTGAGCGGCGACCGGATTTCGCCGGCATTGCCGGCGCAGGTCCGGCGGATCGCGCCCGCGGCTCGGATCAACAGCCTCGGCGGGGCAACCGAGGCGTCGATCTGGTCCATATTTTATCCGATCGATCCCGGCGCGGTCGGCTCGACTATTCCCTACGGACGGCCGCTCGCCAATCAGCGGTTCCGGGTGGTCGATCCACAGATGGCGGATCGCCCGATCTGGGTGCCCGGCGAACTCTGCATCGGCGGCGTGGCACTTGCACGGGGGTATCTCGGCGATCCCGAGACGAGTGCAGCGAGCTTCGTGGTCGATCCCTTCGGGGGCGAGCGATGGTATCGGACCGGAGATCGTGGCCGCTATCTGCCGGACGGCACCATCGAGTTCCTCGGCCGCACCGACGATCAGGTCAAGATCAACGGCTTCCGCATAGAGCTCGGCGAGATCGAGCGCGTCGCGAGCCGCCATCCGGCCGTCCGCGCGGTCGCCGTGGTCGCGAGCGGCACCGGCGCGCTCGACCGCAAGCTCGTCTGTCATATCGTGCCTGAAGGCGCCTGGCCGGGCGCCGCGGAGATCCGGGACCATCTGCACCGCCTCCTGCCGGCCTATATGATCCCCACGGTCTTCTCCCCCCTCGCCGCCCTGCCTTTGACGCCGAACGGCAAGGTCGATCGCAAACGCCTCGCCGCGATGCTTCCGACTGGCGCCACCCAGCGCCCCGAGCCGCAGCACGAGGCGCCCGCCGAACGTGACACGATCGCACAGGTAGTCGGCACGATGGTGGCGAATATCGCCGACGTGCCGGTGCCCTCCGCCGATGCCAACCTGCTCGATCTGGGTGTCACCTCGGTCGAGGCCATTCGAATCGTCAACGCGATCGGCGACCGATTCGGTACCAGGCCCAGCGTCCGCGATTTCTATATCACGCCGACGGTCCGCTGGCTTGCCGCGCAAGCGACGTCGACAAAGGCGTCCGCCGGTGAATCGGGGTTGATCCAGGATCCAAAGGCACGTGACGCGTTCAAGAAAGCGCGCCACGGTCGTCGCCCGACAGCAGACCAGCAAAGCGTCGTGCCGCTCGCCGACGAAGTCCCCGAGGCGATGCGCGACCTTCTCGACGCGCGGCGATCGGTTCGCGAATTCGCGTTGCGGCCGCTGCCGCTGTCCAGCCTGGCCGCGCTGCTCGATACCCTTGCGCAACGCGACGGACGGCGCCGGTATGGCTCGGCGGGCGATTCCTATTCCGTCCAGACCTATCTGTACGCCAAACCCGGCCGCGTCGTCGGGCTCTCGGGCGGGGCCTATTATCACGATCCTGAAGGGGGCGCCCTGCACCCGTTGGACGGGGGCGCGCGCCTGACCAATGCCGCGTTCGATGCGTTCACCGGCGCGCCGGCGTTCGAGGAAGCGGCCTTTGTCGTGGCGCTGGTCGCCGAATTGCGGGCGATCGAGCCGCTGTACGGCAGCCGCAGCTTGCAGTTCGCCGGGATCGAGGCGGGGCTCATGACGGGCTTGCTGGAAACCGCGGCGCCCCCCTGCGGCCTGGCCGTCTGCCAGATCGGAAGCGCGGATGAAGCGATCCTGCGCGAGGTCTTCGTCCTGGGGCCCTCGCATCGCGTGCTGCATGTGGTGGTGGTCGGCATCGGCGACCCAGGTAACGGCGAAAGCGCTTCGCTCCTGGACGAGGAGCGCCGTCTCGCGCGCTTGATCGACCGCGTCGCGGCATTGACGGAGGACGAGGCGGCCGCGTTGCTCGCTGCGTGCAGATCGGCAACGGAGGATGGCGGATGAGCGCGAATCCACGCCTCGCGACTCTCACCCCCGCCCAAGCCGAATTGCTGGGGCTCCTGCTCGACGAAATGGCGGGTCCGGCGCCGCAAGGACCGTGCCTCCCCGAACGGGCCGAGGTACGAGAGACCGCCGGCGAGATCACACTGGTCGTCATCCACGGCGCCGGCGGCGGCACGCTATTCCTGCACCAGCTCGCCCGGCATCTGTCGCCGGGCCTTGGGCTCGTTGGGGTAAACGCCGATTTCGCGAACGATAGCGCCACATCCGCTCCCCAGGACACCGAAGGGCTGATTGACCGCTATGTCGAGGCTGTACGCACCGGCGGACAGCCGGGTGTCCCTCTGCATCTGGGCGGCTATAGTTCCGGCTGCCTCATCGCGCTGGAAGTCGCTCGCCGGATCGAGGCGAGCGGAGATCCGGTAGCCTCGTTGACGCTGATCGATCCGGCGCGGCTTCCGGCGTCGGAAGCCTTGCAGCAGGATCGGCGCTCGCCCCTGGAGCTTCTCGCACGGCGCTTCGAAACCGCCCGGCTGGCCGGGATCACGCCGGTCAGCAGCATCTATCCCACTGTGGCGCGCGTCCAGGAGGTGGTTTCAGCGATCGCAGCGATCGTGAGGGCCGACCCCGTCGCCGCGCCCTTCCACCTGCTGCGCGCGACGCAGGGTCCGGAAGCGCTTCCCGCCGCGGAAATCGCGCGTTGGGCAACCCGAACCTCGACCGGCCTGTTCATGAGCGAGGTGGCCGCGGATCATGCAGGGATCATCGCCGAGCCAGGAATCGCCGCGGTTGGCGCCGCGATCGTGAAATGGTTCAGCAATCCTCATTCGCTTGAGGCAGTGTAGCGGTGGGGCTAACCGCACTGTTAACGACATATCACTCGAAAGGGTAACTGGGCTTGGGAACACCTATAAAAAACATCGTGATCGTCGGCGGTGGGACCGCTGGCTGGCTGACTGCGGCTTATCTGAATCATCGCTTGCAATGGGCCTATGGTCATCCCGAGGGTGTGAGCATAACCCTGATCGAAGCGCCGGACGTGTCGACGATCGGCGTCGGCGAGGCGACGGTCCCGATGATGAACCGGACTCTCCGCCATCTCGAGATCAGCGAGCGGGAATTCATCGCGCGGACGGAAGCGACCTTCAAGCTGGGGATCGACTTCCGGGATTGGAACGTCGACGAGTCCGGCGCCTTCACGCGTTTCTTTCACGGCTTCGAGGGCGGCGTCCAGGTGCGGGGACGCAATCCCGGCGCGGCATTGCTCGCTTATGGCGCTGACGCGGCGGTGTTAGGCTATGAGCCCAGCTTTACGGGGATCATCGGCCATTCGGAGGAACGCGCCGCGCGCCACAAGGGCCCCAAACTGTTCGAGAGTGCCCCATTCACTGGCCCGCAGGCCTATGCCTATCATCTCGATGCAGGCAAATTCGCGGCTTTCCTCGCCGAGATCGCCGTCGCGCGCGGGGTCACGCACGTTCGCGACAAGGTGGTCGGCGCGACGCGCGACGAACGGGGCAACATCGCCGAACTGGTAATGGCGGACGGCACCCGGCGGCCTGTCGAGCTGGTGATCGATTGCACGGGATTTCAGGGCCTTCTCATCAACCACGCGATGGAAGAGCCTTTCGTTTCCTATTCCGATTATCTGCTCAACGATCGCGCCTTACCTATCCAGATCGCCCATGCCCCCGAACCCGATCTTTATCCGGCGACGATCAGCACCGCACGCCCTGCCGGCTGGTCGTGGCGCATCCCGCTCCAGTCGCGGATCGGAACCGGCTATGTTTTCTCCTCGGCTTTCGCCAGCGACGAGCAAGCGCTCGACGAGGTGCTCGGCTACCTCGACGGCGAGACGTTGCTGACCGAGCCGCGCACGCTGGCGATGCGCGTCGGGCACTGCCGCCGCTCCTGGGTCGGCAATTGCGTCGCGATCGGGCTCTCCGGCGGCTTCATCGAACCGCTCGAATCGACGGCAATCCAGCTCATCGAAACAGCGTGCCGCCGGCTGCTGCAGTTTTTCCCCAGTTCCGATTTCGAGCCCGATCTGGCGCAGAAGTTCAACGTCGCGATGACCGGCCAATATGAGGAAATCCGTGATTTCCTCGGGATCCACTTCTCCCTGAGCAATCGCAGCGACACGCCCTATTGGCGCGCCGTCCGGCACGAGGCGAAACGCTCCGACCGATTGAACGAGAGCATCGCCCTTTGGCGCCGGTCCTTGCCGGATGCTTATGACCATCGCGCGTCGAACGTCTTCAACTATTGGAGCATCTGCACGCTTTTGTTCGGCAAGCACTTCTACACAGGCCCACTGGAATCGGGGACCGACATGCTTCCGCGGGAAACCTGGGACCGCTTCCAACGCGAGTGGGGGGCGATCAAGAAGGCATCGGTCGACATGTTGCCCGATCACGGCGACCTGATCCGCCATATCGTCGCCGGAGCGACGGCGGGCAGCAGCGCGGCCCGCACACCGCACGTGCCCCGGGTCACGATCGGCGGCGACGCGCTTTCGGACATGCTGACGGTGATGCGGCCGCCGGCGGCCTTCGTGGCGCCGTGATCCCCCCAGCGGTACGGCTCGCGGCGTTGCAGGTCGCGTCCGACACGGTCAGCTTCACCGAGGATGCCGAGGCATCGGTCGCCGTTGCGCTGGCCGAGCGGCCGGCGATCGCGCTCTCGGGGCTGCTTGCGCCGGAGTTTCGGCGCATGCTCGATCCGGTGCTGCGGCGTCCCTTCGTCGAACAGAGAGTCGAGGGCTCACCCGGAATGCGCCAGGTGGAACCAGGCATCCAGCCGGCGAGCCGCGCGCTGGAGCTGGCGCTGCGGCGGGCACCCCTGCTGCGCTGGCTGGAACGGGTCTCAGGCTGCGGCCCGCTGATCCGTGTCGAGGGCGAGGTCGCCGAGCATCGGCCCGGCGGCGAAGATTATCTTTCCTGGCACCAGGATATGCACAAGCCGGGGCGCAAGCTGGCCTTGGTGATCAACCTTTCGGACGCTCGCTACGAAGGAGGAATTTTCGAGTTGCGCGACAGGCATAGCAAGCAATTGCTGATACGGCATCACCACGATCAGCCGGGTTCGGCGTTGCTGTTTCGCATCGCCGCGACTCTCGAGCACCGCGTCCTGCCCGTCACGAGCGGTGGTCCGCGCCGCGTGTTTGCCTGCGGCTTTCACGGAGCGGAATGATGTCGCCGGGAATTTACGCGGTCGGCTCCCTGGCCGGAGAACCTGTCGACCCGGCCGATTGTCGGATCCTCGGGATCGATCCCTCGAACGACGGCTTCGCGGGCACGGCGCGAGATTTTCCTGGAACGAGCGGGACGGTCGACCGGCACGAGGATGGCGCGAACGTCCTGTTGTTCATCGGCAGGCTGCACGACGGAGCGAAACTGGCGGCAGAACTGGGCCTCATCGAAGCCGGCCCGGCGGAACTGGCGCTTGCGGCGCTGCTGCGCTGGGGTGCCGATGCACGCGCGCGGATGCCGGGCGAATGGTCGCTGCTGCATTGGAATAGGCTCGACAGACGCCTGCAGATCGCGACGTCGTATCGCCTGCGGGATCGGGTCCTTATCGCCCGGGCGGGATCGCGCTTCGCGGTTGCGCCCAACTTGGCCACGCTCTCCAGGCTGCCTTGGATCGACGACGCGATCGACCCCGAAGGTTTGGCCTTTGAACTCTCGCCGCAGCGCTTTCGGCTCGGTCGGGAGGGGCACACTGTGTTGCGCCAGGTCCGGCAAGTGGAAGCCGGACAATTCGTCACCCTCGATGCAACGGACAAGCAGGTCGTGTTCCGCCCTCGCCTCGAGGCGATCCCGTGGCAGGGCAGTTTCGAGGACGGTGTCGCGGCCGCCACTGACGCGCTGCGAGCGATCATCCGCAGAACGATGGCGCCCTATCGGCGGATCGGCGTTCTGCTGAGTGGCGGACTCGATTCGACCCTGGTCGCGGCCATAGCCGCCGAGGAACTTCGATCGGACCAGACGCTAACCGGCTTCACCTCGATCGCGCGCCCCGGCACGGGCCTGATCGACGAACACCAGTGGACCCGACACACAGCCGATCATCTCGGCATCGAGATGGTTCCCATCTGGCCCTCCGATGACTGCGAGATCTATCGACCGACACCGCAGCATTTCGAGAACGGCCCCACGCGATCGGTGCGACACTATCTGTACATGGCGCTGTTCGGCGCCGCGCACGAACGCGGCGTGGAAATGATGCTCGACGGCGAATATGGGGAATCCGCGATCTCGCGCGGGGCGCATTTTGTCACGCCGATGAATCGGATACGGGCCGCCTCTCGGCGTTTGCGCCAGCACCTCAGGCTGGGCGGGGAGGCGCCGCCGGAAAGATTCATGGCGCATTTCACGCCGCAGTTCGTCACCGGTTTGCCCGCGCCGCTGCGGGAAGCTGTCCCCCCGATGCCGATCGACTGGTTGTCGCCCTCGCGCCCTATGGGCTTTACGAAGGGGCAGCCGGGCTTCGGCGCCTTCCCGACAGCGGACACCGGCTTCGCGCTTCGGCGCGCCAACCCTTGCCTGGGCGATATCGAGCTGCTGCGCCTGGTGGGAGGGATGCCGGCGTCATTCCTGCGCCGCGATGGCTATGATCGAGCGCTGATCCGCGGGATGCTCGCCGGGCGGGTTCCCGACGAAACGCGACTGCGAACAGAAAAAAGAGCATTCTCGCCGGACTACAACAACCGGCTGCTTCGCGAAGCACCGCCACTCAGATCAAGGCTCGACGCCTGGCGCGCAGCGGGCGTGGCAGAAATCCTCGACTTGGACTGGATGACGCAAAAGGTCGAACTGATGGCTGTTGGCGATCTGCCGCCGCCGCAAACCGTCGGGAAATTTCATATGACCGCGATGGCGGCGGAGTTCCTATCGTGGTGGCCCCGGCAAGGGTGATTCACCTTGCCAGGACACGGTCGCTCTGAGCGTATGGACGCACGCAGGCCTAGCTAGGCTCTTGACGGGTTGCAGCCGGGACGCATGCTTCAGCCACCCAGACACGAGCCTTGAGCGTCGTGCCGCCAGTCCGCCCCCAGTGTCAGCCAATTTTCGCGAAACCAGCTGTCCAGCGCGCGGGACAGCCGTCCCGCCCGTCCAACATCGACCGGCCGCCGCACAGCCGTCCCGCCCGTCCAACATCGACGGGCCGCCGCATTCCGCCTGTTAGGAGCCGCTATCCGAGACAGCGAAACCGTCGGTGCCGTTAGCTCCCCAATTCGATTCGGTCCCGCGAAGGTCGAGGGACTCGACGATCGGCTCGACCCAGATCAAACGCTCGGTTCCTTCCACAGGATCGTTCTGCATTGTCAGTTCCCCATTTCGTGTTTGCCTGTAAACCTTAGGCAAGGAGCTTAGACGAAATCAAGCGCTTGCGCAGCAATAATTATACGCCCATACTTACGATTCGTTACGCCAGCGAACCGGCTAGATCAGTGGCACGCTTCACAAACGCGTCGACCTCCCGATCCCTCAGTCCCACGATCCGCTGGAGCGGCACTTGCGTGGCGAGCGCGTCGATCATGGCAAAGCGCGCCTCCGTGCCCGGCAGTCGCGCCATGGCAGGGCGACGATAGACGTGTTGAACGAGCAGGTTCGTGGCCAGGGCACGCGGAATCGCGCTGTCCGATGCGTCGAGATGGACCAGCGAACCGATCGGGATCGGCGCGATCCCCCCGACATGCCGCGGCTGGAACCGGAGCTTGCCGCCTTCACTGATTTCGGAGGGGCCAGGCTCGTTTCCCAATAGCCATGCCAACTCGGGAAACAGGCGGATAGTCGTACGGCCAGGCAACACGCAAGCGCGGCCGGCGCCGTCGAACGTCAGCACGCTGAGATCGTCCGAGATCAACTGCCCGCCCTGCCCGATGAGGGTCGCGGCGAAGCTTGACTTGCCCGCACCGCCAGCGCCGCACACCAGCACCGCGCGCCCGCCGATCGCAACGGCCGAGGCATGAAGCGGCGCCATCCCGCGCAACGCCATGAGCAAGGCCGCGGCGCCGCCGAAGAATTGAGCGCAAAGCGGCCCGGCCTCGGCTTGGGACACCGCGATATGGTCGGCTGCGAGGATATCGATGATGCAACCCTCGCTCGCCAGCAGCCGCACGCGATCTTGGCCGATGACGACCTTGCGTCCATCACTGGGCATCGGCTCCACCGGCCAGGAGCCGTGTTCGACGCGAACATCAGAGGCGCCGGCGGCGGCCGGTGTGAAGACCGGCAAGGGAAAGGCACTGCGCCAGCGCAGCCCGAAGGCAACCCCGTAATGCTCAGCCGAATTCGCCAGTTCAGCCATGATCGGCTAAGATCAGCCGGCCGCCTCGAGCAACTCGAGTTCGGCCAGGCTCCTGAGCGTCCGCGTCACCGCCGCTGCCGCGGTATCGCGATCGACCTCATAGCGTCCGGCCAGCACGTCAACCAGCATCGCCTCCGAAACCGGATTCGCCAAGGCCTCCCAGATCGCGTTGGCACTCGAGTTGAGTGCGATGTAATTCCCGCTCAGAATGCTGAAGATGACGTGCGACCCCTCTGCCTCGGTCGACACGAAATCCGGACGTCGCTGCCATCGCCTATCGTTCATTTCTGCGCCCTAGCCACCTTTTCCAGGAATGCCAATTCCCGATCGCTCAGTGTCAGCGGTCCTGGCGGTCGGAACCAGAGATAGACGTCGAGCGCGGCCAGCCGTCCGAATTGCGGCAGAAGTTCCGCCTCGATCCCAAGTACTTCCGGCATTGCGGGGCGGTGCCGTTGCGACAGCAGCGCCGGGAGTTTGGCGATGCCGGTGAGACTTTCGAACCGCGGCGCCTCGCCTTCGCCGGCGCGCCGCGGCAGGAAGATGGCCTCCAGCGGCGCGCGCGCGCATTGTCGATCTGGAGCGACAGGAAGCGTTTCCCGATACTCGTCCTGCGCACTTCGCCTGCGCCGATAGGCGGCGGCCAAACCGCTGGCCACAAGGGCGTCGCCGGTCGTAACGATACGAACGGTATCGTCGGCCACCGCCTTTGCCCCGCGCATCAGCATCGCCTCGAGTACGGTCGATTTTCCGCTTCCCGAGCCGCCGCAGATAGCGACTGCCCGCGAGGCGCCCGCGGGAACCAGGACGCTTGCGTGTAGAACCGGTTCGCCCCGCAGCCAAAGGCATGCGGGCAGCGCGGAGGCGATCAGCAGCGCGGAGAGCCATGCCGGGTCCGCGCCGGGCAGCGGCTCGACGATCACGGAATCGGCCGTGCATCGGAAGCGCGCGGTGGGAGCGAGATCAAGCAGGAGCGAATGATCTGGCCCAGTCGAGACGATGTCCCCGCCGGTCCAGGGCACGGATCCGTGCGTGATGCGGATATCGGCCATCGGCTGTGGCGGGCACGGCGCTGCGCCGGGCACGGCGATCTCGGAATGCAGGACGAGATCGTACCCCCTTCCCCAGTGACTCTCAATCATCTGCTTGCGGTTCCAGGTCGAAGGCGACGACGATGCGTGGCCCGGTGTCGCCGGGCGCGGGCGCATAGGGAAAGGTCCGATGATGGGCATGCGCGGGGAAAGTCACGCACAGACCGGCCTGCGGCCGGATCATCGGCCCCTCGATCGCCCGCCCAGGTGCCGACGCTTTCTCCGGCAGCGCGAACTGCAGACATCCGGCAGGCCCGCTTCCGCAAGCGATCGCGTCAGGCACGGCGACATAATAGACGCCGCTGAGCCAGCCTGCCGGATGGGCGTGGGGTATCTGGTGACCCTCGCCATCGGAAAGCAGCACCCAATAGCGGACCAGCGCAGTTGCGGGCCGCGCAAGCATGAAGGGATGATCTCCCTCAAGTTGATCGACATGCGCGCCGATCAGCGTCGCCAGATGGGACTCGAGCATGGCCATGTGCCGCGAACTCGTCAGGTGCGGCTCATCGATCCGGACGCTGTCCACAGAGGCAGAGCCGAGACGTTCTGGGCGGCGCGCCGGGTGATCGGCCAGCTCGTCGGCCACCGCCGCATGGAAGGCGTCGAGCGTGGCCCAGCCCGATGGCGTTGCACCGGACGAGTGCTGCAGAAACCGGTCCAGCCCGATCGCTGCCCTGGCTTGCTGCAACCGGCCGGCCGCCGCCAGCGCCCCCGCCCAGCTCTCCAGCACCGCGGCACGCCTGTTGCCGTCTGCGATTCGCTGGCTCAGCCAGTCGACCGCTCTCTCCGGATCCGTTCGCGCCACGATCCGGCCATAGCGGCCGGCCGCTTCGGCATGCATTGGGTCCAGCACGACCGCCGCGGCGAGCTGCCGTTCCGCTTCCTCCATATTCTCCTGCCGCAACAGCGCCCTCGCGGAACCGACAAGAGAAGCGATGCGGACGCTGTCGTCGCTGGCGACCGCCACGGCGCGGCGGAAGGCGGCGAGCGCACGCGCATCGTACTCAGGATCGTGGGCGTCGAGGCATACCAGCCCCAGCAGCATCCATTCGCGGCCGCTCTGCGGGTCGCTTTGCTCGATCAGCGCCACGCTCCCCCGCGCATCCGCGGCCTCTCGGCGCAACGCCGCCAAGGCGTATTGTCCCGGCCGATCGAGCAAAGCCTGCGCCAGCCGCGCCTCGGCAAGTCGGCGGCGGCCGTTGAGGGAGAAGCGCGGCGCGGGCGGGAAGAGCAATTGCGTCGCTGGCAATGGTTATGATCCAGGCTGAAGATTACACGTCGCAATGACTTGGAACGCAGCCGGGTGCAAGCGAGGCTAGGTTTCCCGCACAATCATGATATTCGCGCTCCATGGGTGAGCCAAGCCAAATGTCGACGTTGCCGCATGTTCGATGAAGCGGCGCAGGAACGGATTTCACTGGCGCTCGCGCGACGAGCCTATGCGCGGCGGGAAGTCCGGGTCGTCGAATCCGATATCGGCGACCTGCCACTTCTCGTCTCGTCGCGGCAGGGCCTGTTCGCAGCCGACCGCGAGCATGCCCTGCTGGTCGCCCATGGCCTGTTCTTCGGCCTGACCCTTCGCGACGACCTCATCTACGCCTTCGAGTCCTGCGACCTCCCCCACGCACCGACGAATCTCGGCAGGATCATCCGGCTGCGGCGGCGAGGCGGCCGGATTATCGAGCGCGACGTCTTCGTCGAAGGGCTCGACAATGGCTGCCATCAGATCGATTTCGTCGGCGACCGGTTGTGCGTCCTCGACACGTATAATCAGCGCGTTCTCGCCTTCGCCGAAGACGGCAGTCCTCTGGATATCCCCCAGCCGCTTGCTGCCGCCGAGCAGGGTGCCTGGGATCGCGGCTACCGGCATGTGAACGCGATCCTGGCGGTTGGCGATCACATTCTGCTGATGCTTCACAACGGCGACGGACCGAGCGGCCGGTCGAGCCAGATCCTGGTGCTCGACCGGAGCTGGCGGCAAATGGGCGCCTGGGATTTGCCGCACGGTGGATGCCACGATCTCGCATGCCTGCCGGACGGGACGCTGCTCGCGTGCGGCTCGCCGGCGGGGGAACTGATCGCGCTCGACGGGCGCGCCAAGCGGATCAGCACGATGATGACGCGCGGGCTCGCAGCGAGCGATCGGGAAATCGTGGTGGGCGCATCTCAATTCTCGGCTCGCCGCGCGCGCGTCCGGGCCAGAGGCGCCCTCCATTTTCTCGATCCGGCTTGGCGAGTGACGCACGAACTCGAACTCATCGCAGCGCCTACCTGCGTCATGTGGCTGGACAGGGCGGATTACGGATGTTCGCAACCGTCAGCGCGATTGCCTTTAGTCCCACCGGACCAGGACCCTCATCACGCCGAGAGAGCTCAGGCTCCAAAATCAAGCAGTGACCCTCGCCGGGAATGCTGACGGGATGCTTCAGCGGCTGAGATTATGTCCTGTTGGGGCAGGGTCGGAGAGACGGTATCCGACAAGCCCGCGCCGAGTCGCGACCCCGACCACCCACCCGGCGCTGGGCCAGGCGTGGCACCCGCCCTTCAGCGCCGAAGGAAAGGGCGCCGGCATCGTCATGGCTCGCTGCAACGGCGAGGCGATGACCATGCATCTGGAAGAAATCGCCTTCCACGTCGCGCCGGGCGCGCGCGCCGACCTGTTGCTCGATCAGGCGGGATGGCACGGCTCGGCTGAACTGATCATGCCCGACAGCTGGCTGTCCAACCGCATCTTCAAATCCTGCGACGACATCGTCGATCACTGCTGCTTCGCCTGGACAAGGCCGGCTGGCGAGAAGACGGTGGCGACCCATCTCGGCGGTTGCCGCGAAGGACAAGGCGATGATCTCGACATGGTCCTTCGCATGCTGGCGCAGCGGCTCGGTATCGAAGAGTGGATGAAACAGACGACACGGCAAGGAGTATCGCGCGGATGAAAGTGATGGTGTCAACGCTTGTGGCCGTCTCGGGACTGCTCACGGCATGCTCGGCGACCGTACAGGAGAGCCCCGAACCTCGAGACAGCGCAACACCGCAGGCGTGCCGCTCGGAGGCGGCGGCCGCGCTCGTCGGTTCTGCGGCTCCGAATGATATAGAGCTCAGGCAGCGCACCGGCGCGGAGCTGATCCGACGGATCGCGCCCGGTGATCCGGTCACGCACGATTTCCGACAAAATCGCCTCACGATCGCCATCGATCCTGACCGGAAAGTCGTGCAAGCCAGCTGCGGGTGAGCGCAAGCTGCGCCGGCTGAGCTCGAACCTGGCCATCAGCCGCCCGCTAGGCTGCTGACCGGCAGTAGCTGCTCAGCCTTCAGAAGCGCGTCGCGGATACGCGAATTCCGGGCTCCTTCGCAGCCGGTATAGAAAATCAGCCGGTCGCGATCACCCCAGCTTACCTGGATCGTGGGCATGTCAGTGGGGGCCTGCTCGCAGCCAGGCTGACCGGGATAGAGCGTCTGCTCGCCCCTGGGGCGGATTGGCGCAAGCGCCGACGCGATCGCTCGATATTGCTGCGGACTGAGGGCGAACCGCCGCTTGCCGGTCACCCGCGAGAACTGGCCGCCGCGGAACACGCCGCCAGCTTCCGTCACGGTCGCTGTCCAGGCCGGACATGTGCCCTCGCAGACGCCGGTCGAAAAGGTGATCGGGACCGGTGCGCTCTGGTCCGTCGGGGTGCATCCCAACAAGACGCCCATCATCAGGATCGCTCTCATCTAAAGACGGCCGCCATGCGTGCCGACGCACTGCAGGTTTGCGGGGCAGCGGCTATTGAAAATAGGATTTTGCTCTTTCCGGATGGTTGCTCGGGACATTGTGCTGCTCCTGACAATGAGACTATCGACTCCAATACGAAGAGATCCGTTCGCCAATCGGACGAAAGGAGCGAAACACGCCACCGGAATTGCCTTTTCCCGCCGGCGATGGGACGGCCGCGTTAAGCCCCCTCGCCGAGTCACGGATCCAGATCATGAGCATAGACGCGTTCTTCACCAGGGTCCGGACCTATGTCGATATGCCGGCCAGAGCCGAGTTGGTCTGGTCATCGTTCCTGCGGCCCAGGCGATATGCCAATAAGGACCTGTCATTGCGGAAGCGGGCGACGTTGGCGAAAGCCAGCTGCACAGGATCGATCCTCCTTCTCGTGGCGACGGCCACCTTGTCGGTCGCAGCGTCACCGCCGCGCGACCCGGTCCAGTCTTATGACACCTACGGATCCTGGTTCGTCGCATGCGACAACGCGCTCACTTGCGTCGCTAAGGGCGTCCGCGACAGCTACCAGGGTTCCGAGATCAGGATCGAGCGGGATGCTGGCCCGAGAGGATCGCTGGTCGCTTCGATCAGCGCCACCCATGGGTTCGCGCTGGGAGACGTCCGGATCGACGGGCGGCCGGCGGGCCTCGCCGGGCCGGCGTGGGACATCACCACTTCCGACGGCGAGACCACGGCCACTACCGATAATCTTGGGGCGATACGCGCGCTTGTACAGAAGCTGCGCAATGCGTCGAAAGTAACGCTTGGCGAAGACGAGGAGGTGCCGCTCGATGGCTTCGCCGCGGCCATGCTTCGCCTCGATGACCGGCAGCAAAGGGTCGGCGGCGCGACCGCGCTGCTCCGGCCAGGCGCGAAGCCGGCATCGCAGGTTCCTGCGCCGCCAGCGCTGCCGAGAATTCCCAACCATCCAGTCCGCGCGCGCCTGGCAGCAGGCGAGGAGCAACGGCTGATCCAGGCCGTCCGGGCAAACCAGAAAGCCCTGTTCGAGAAGGAAGGGTGCGAGGAGACGCCGCAAGCGCCGGAAGCGCACGCGCTCGACGACAGCCAGGCGCTGGTGCTGATCCCCTGCATCATGGGGGCATATCAGGGTTCCTCGCTTGCCTTCATCGCGCCACGGCGCGGCGGCACCGCGCGCCGGCTGATCGCCCCGACCCCGTATCTTGGCAATGGATCCGACCGCGCCGATGCGGCCTATTTCACGGAAGGCGCCTTCGATCCAGAGACCGGCACGCTCAGCATGGCGGCAAAGGGCCGTGGCCTTGCCGATTGCGGGATGTCGGCAAGCTGGATCTGGGACGGACGATCTTTCCAGCTGTCGGAAATGACGCTGCAGCAATCCTGCGGCGGAATCGAGCCGGGAGATTGGCCGACATTGTTTCGTTCGGTCCGCTAGGCTCGCCACCGGCCATCCGCAGCCGGCCGTGAAGTTGATATCCGTGAACGGCACGACCCTTTGAGCTTCAGGGGCATCGTCAAATCCTTTCGCCCGGGAGAACTGGCGAAGCGGAGGGCGGTTGCCTCGCATAGCTCGTTTCAGGTCAGCCCGCGCCACGCGCCGCTCGCGCATCAATTTGCGGGCACACCACCCGCCGCGGTCTCGCAGCCTTGAGGGACGACAAGCGGCAAGCTCACAGCTAGAGGGGAAGCCGATGAAACCCATGTTCCTTGTCGCGGCAATGGCCGCCGCCATTCCGCTCGCCGCGTCAGCTCAGGCCATTGAGGGCCCCGATCCCGATCGCATCGATGTGGTCGACGCCATCGAATGCCGGCTCGACGCGCCGGCCTATAATGGCTTTGCGCTGGCGCTGAATGGCGAGGAGAAGATCGCCGTCAAGCGCCGCTGGGTGCCGATCAAGACCAAGAATTTTCTCATGAACGAGTATGAGCTGCCCGCCCCGATCACGGTGGCCGGGCATTACAGCACACGCCGTATCGCGTTCACGTCGAACGGCGTTCTCGCCATTCTCGACCTCGCCGATCCGGCCGTGCTCGCGCGGGAGCAGGGTATCGAAAACGCAGCCGATCCCAATCCGCTGATCGATGCCATGATCGCATCGGGCAAGGCCACACCTCAGGAAATCGAGGCAGCGACCAAATCCCGCAAATTTCTCGGCGAGAAGATACTCATCGATCGCACCGAGCCCGCGGCGGCCGGGGAAAGCTTCGGCACGCACACCGTCATCGGCCGCAATGTTTCGAACGTGGCCAGCCACCCGGGCAAAACGCTCTACGGCTGTTCCTACAGGATCGACCTCATCGACAAGGACGGTAAGCCGCTGTGACCCAGCTTAGCCCGGGGCAGCACTCAGCCCCCGGCGCTCATCTTTGAGGCGAGGTTCACCGCCGCCCTTCCGAGCGTATCCTCGGCGGCGCGGGCCATGGTTTCCCAAGTGACCGCGGACCGCTCATGCATCTCGCGGCGGTTCGGCAGATTAGTCTTTTCGGCTGCGGCGCGCTGGGCTGCGGCATTGGCAAGATAGGTTTCGATCGTTGTCATCGCGCGCCCTATCGCCCAAATCCGGCTCCGCGTCGAATCCGATTCGGCAATCCAGTGCCGGCGCGCCCGCAATATGCACGGCGGCCAGCAGGTCGGCGCCTCGTTCGCTATCCATGTCGACGCTGCCGACGCGTGACAGGAACAGGGATCGGGATGGACGCCTGGCTCTTCTCCAATTCCGACCGCCTTCATGCGCTGACGATCACATTGCGATGCTGGGCACCCCGCCGGCCGATTTCATTGCTCGAAATCAGCAGGAGGCGATCCACACCTGCAAGCGCGCTGGCTAGCGTCTCCCGCCGGGAATAGGTCGCGACACGGACCTCGACACCCTTATCCCGAATGGCGACCGCAGCCACGCCGCTATCAGGGAGGCCCGTTCAGCCTTCGACGCCGTCGATTGAACGGGCGCTTGCGGTGATACGGGCTTACGCCCGTCGCTTCACCGCCCCCCGTGCGCCAAGACGCGCGCGCTTATCGGGGCCGACATCCGCACCACCAACGTGCGCCCGCTCCGTGGCCACCGACGCTGCTTCGGCGGGCAGTGGCTGCGCGAACCGGAGCAGCAGGTCGGTCATCGCATCATGATCGACGGCCGGCGAAAACAGATAGCCCTGCCCGAGGACGCAGCCGAACGCGCTCAGTTGCGCCGCCTGGTTCTCGGTCTCGATGCCCTCGGCGACGACACGGATGCCGAGCTGTTCGGCGATGCTCAACAGTCCCCCGACAATCACGCTGCTAGGGTTTCCGGGAGAGAGACTGTCGACGAAGCTCTTGTCGATCTTGAGGACATCCACCGGGACCGTCAGCAGATGGGTGAGCGACGCGAAACCAGTGCCGAAATCGTCGAGCGCGACCCGTAGTCCGAGCTCGCGCATCGCCTTGATCTCGCGCGCGATTACATGATCGCGGCGCCCCATGTAAACATTCTCGGTGATCTCGACGATGAGGTGGCTGAGCGGCACGTTCGCTGCCGCGAACGCTGCGCTAAGCTGGCGGCCGAGCTTGCCGCGATGGACGTCGGCATAGGACACGTTCAGCCCGACATGCTGGACCGGGATGCCAAGATCGAGCCATTTCCGGATGTCGGCGACGATGCAGCCCAGCATGCGCTCCGTCAGCGAGCAGGCGATCTGCGCGTCCGACGTCGCATCGCTGAACGCTGCGGCCGGGATTATGTCGCCGCTTGCGGTTATCATGCGGCATAACGCCTCGACGCCGACGATCTCGCGGGTGTCGAGGCGGAAGATCGGCTGATAATAGGCCTCGACCCGGCCCTCGCGGAGCGCTTCGCCTAGATCGCGAATGGCCGTCAGCCGCTTCGTGATGGCCGTCCCGATCCCCGGCCAGTAGCGGACAAACCCGCCCCTGCCCGTTTCCTTGGCGTGATAAAGCGCAAAGTCCGCTTTCTGCCGGACAGCCTCGGCGGTCGCATCCCCGATCGACAGTACCGCGCCGCCGATCGTCGCCTGCGGAGATATCTGGTGTCCGTCGCAGGAAACCGGTTCGGCCAGGCAATCGAGAAGCCGCTGCGCCCTACCGGAGATATCTCGAAGGTCCTCCGGCGTCTCCCAGATGATCGCAAACTCGTCGCCTCCGATCCGAAAGACCTTGGCCGGCGCCGAGGCGGCGGCGAGCCGGGACGCGACCTCCCGCAAGAGCGCGTCGCCGACATGATGGCCGAACGTGTCGTTGGTGACCTTCAGATTGTCGAGATCCAGGATCATGATCGACCAGGTACCCGGCTCGTCGCAGCTGAGGTCCGCCAGCGCGCGATTGAAGGAAGCGCGGTTCAGCAGGCCGGTCAGGTCGTCGATGTTCGCCTTGCGCTCCCGCTCGATCACCCGGTCGTGTCGTTCCAGCGCGATCGCACAAAGATGCGTGCACAGCGCGACGATCCCCTTTTCCTCCGCCGTGGGGCCACGCCGTTCGCGATAGTAGATCGCGAACGTCCCAAGCACGACGCCGGCCGCGTCGCTGATGGGACTGGACCAGCACGCCACCAGTCCGAGCGGCAAGGCACGGTGCTTGAACCCGGCCCATTTGGGATCCGTCGCGATGTCCGCTGATACGACCGGCCCGTTGATATAGGCGGCGGTGCCGCAGGAGCCGGCCTCGGGTCCGATCGGCACGCCATCAAGGGCGGCAGAGTAGTCCAACGGGAGACTCGGTGCCGACAGCGGACGCAGGAAGCCAGCGCGATCAACCGCCAGGACGGAACAGATCCCGTTCGGCAGCAACGTCTCGACTTCCTCGCAAAGCCGGTCGATCGTGGCTTTCAGCGCGCATCCTGTCGCGATCATCTCGAGAATAACGTTTTGGAGGGGAAGCACGGCAGCCCAATCATACAGGGGTACCCGAAGACCCTAGGCAAAAGCCGTCAACGTCGCGTGATGTTATTGGGTTAATTTCAAATAATATCGTGAGCATATAAAGTGATTACGGCACCGATTTATTTCGAGTCCGTTATAATGACCAAGCGTCGGCAAGAATGTGGGATGAGAAGCCAGACTTCTCGCTGCCGCTTTTCCCAGCGCAAGGCCGTAGCGACTTCCATGCTGATAGTGGGCAGATTGAGCGAAAGGTTCCGCGCTGGTGGTGTCCATGATCCGGTGCCCGCGCGTCCAGTTTTTTTCTAGCTTATGGTCAAGCAGAATTCAGCGCCGCCGGTCTGCGTCGCCTGGGCGAATGGCGCAGCGAAATCCGATATGGCTGGTGGAGGTATCGATCATCTGCGGATGACGCGCCGCCGGACGGTAGCGTTGACAATAATTCGCCGCGCAGAGATGCGATCCCCCTTTTAGCACCCGGCGGCCGATGTGTATCCCCGGCGTCGCGGGATCACGGCTTTCGCGCTCGCGGACGCCACGCGGGTTGCGCGGAATCTCGCAACAGCCCTTCCCCGCCTTGGGCTTTGCGGGTTTGGTGACACCGTACCAGTCGGCAGTCCACTCCCACACATTGCCGATCATGTCGAACAGGCCAAAGCCATTGGCAGGAAAGGTTCGGACCGGGGAGGTGCGCTCCCATCCGTCGAGCATCTGGTTGGCGAACGGGAACAGACCCTGCCAGTAATTGGCGAGCATTGCTCCGCCAGGCGCCAGTTCCCTGCCCCAGGCATAGTCAGCGTCCGCCAGGCTGCCGCGCGCAGCATATTCCCATTCGGCCTCGCTCGGCAGCGCCTTGCCCGCCCATCGCGCATAGGCTTCCGCGTCGGTCGCGGTGACATGGACGACGGGATGGTCCTCAATGCCCGCCAGGCTGGTCGCAGGCCCATAGGGATGGCGCCAGTCCGCGCCGAACACAAAATGCCACCAGTTTGCAACATCATGCATGTCGACGGGGCCAGCGGTCTCCTCGAATACCAGCGAGCCCGCTTTGGCCATCTCTGGCAAGAGATCGGGATAGTCTTCTATTTTGGGCGGAATCTCGGCAGTCGTGACGTACCCAGTTGCTGCGACGAACGTGGCGAACTCCTGATTGCTGACCGGCGCTTCGTCGATCCAGAAGCCGGCCACCTCCACCGTTCGCACCGGCGCCTCTTCCGGATAGAAGCGCTCCGAGCCCATTGCGAAGCGTCCGCCCTCGATGAAGCGCATTCCTGGGCGGTCGGGAGGTTCGGTGGGTTCGGCTGTCATTCCCTGCTTTCGTAACCCGATGAACGCGCCTCGGACAGCCGCTCGGTCACGGCCAGCCTCGCGGCGAACGGGTCGCGGGTCATGCGCGGTTGCCCGTCCGATGCCAGGTCGAGCAGATTCAGGTCGCCGGCGCGAAAGGGCGTCCAGGCCGGAAGTCCCGCGCCGTTGGGATTGCCGGTCCTGGCGAAATTCTCGACATAGGTGTGGAAGGTATCAGAAAGCTGCTGGTCAAGCGGTGCCAGCTTGTCGCCGTAGCGCGCCGCCACAGTGCGAAACATATATGGCACGTCGCTGGCGTGGCGGGCGCCGGTTACGCCAGGCCGCAGAGATTGCGCGACATAGGAGAAGCGATAGTGCCAGACTGGCTGACCGCTGCGCTGTACTGAGGCGGCAATGAACCGCGCCGGCTCGAGGAATGCGCGATCGCGCGCCATTGCCCGGCGGATTAGGTCGGTATCGGCACTTCCATCGGGATCATAGGCTGCGCGCGCAGCGGGAGCGTCAGCACCAAACGCGGCGAACAGGGTGTCCTTGTCCCCCGGCTGCGCGCCGATCGGCGCGTCTTCGGAGGTCGCCCCGATAATCAGAGGCACCTTCAGCTGTTGTCCCGCGCGGAAGATCTGCTCGTTCGATGCGGTGATCAACGTGCCGTCGATCAGCCCGCCGCCAACATAGGTGTCGTTGCCGGGCGCCTTGCCGATCGCCATGAACACCCCTTCCGAAACCTTAGCTGCAGGAAGCGCGCGCAGTTGCGCCAGTGCTTGCCGACCCGTCTGCGCGATCCCGGCGCTCGCGGCGAACCTCACGCCGCTCTGCTCGGCCTCGGCCAGCGTCTTGGGCGCGAGCAGGTTCCGTCCGCCGCCTGACATCACCACGGCCCGCGCAAACAGCCCCTTGGCGGCGGGCGACCCCATCAGCGTCAGGATCGAGATGCCCCCGGCGGACTCGCCGACCACCGTCACGTTGCGCGGATCGCCGCCGAAGCGCGCGATGTTCGATTGTACCCATCTGAGGGCAGCGAGTTGGTCCATGAACCCGAAATTGCCGGTCGCCCCTTCCTTCGTGGCGCTCAGCGCGGGATGGGCGAAGAAACCGAACCGCCCGAGGCGATAGTTGAGCGTGACCGCGACGATACCGTCCCTCGCAAAGGTCGATCCGTCGAAAATGTCCGACGCGGCACCGCCATTCGTCAGGCCGCCGCCATGAATCCACACCACCACCGGGCGCGCCTTGGCGGCCATGGCGACCGGCTTCCAGACATTGAGATAAAGGCAGTCTTCCGACGGCTGGGTCAGCTGCGGCTCGTCCATTGGAACCATCTGCTGCATGCAGACGGGCGCGAAATCTCGCGTCGCGCGAACCCTCTTCCACGGGGCGACCGGTTGGGGCGCGCGCCAGCGTAGCTCCCCGACCGGCGGGGCGGCAAACGGAATGCCGCGGAACCCCACAACCGCATTCTCGATGCGACCTTCAATAGGACCCGACAAGGTTCTCAGCTGCGCGGCATCACCGGTCCCGGCGGACGCGGGCATCGTCACCACAGCCAAAGCCAGCATGGAAAGGCGGAGCGCAGTGGAAGTTCGCTGGATCATCGGGAAACTCCATGGGCTCATTGGTCGAGGATTCCGATCGTCGCTGCGGGATCGGACGCGGGCGCGAGCGGCGGTGTGAATGCGGGCACATCGCGGCTGTTGCGCGTGTCGGCGGGGACGCCGGTCGTGTTGATGTACCAGTCCAGCAGCCGCCGCTCGAGCGCGGCCTCCACCTTGGCGTGGCTGCGCTGGCCGATCAGATTGTCGGTCTCGCTCGGATCGGCCTGGCGGTCGTAGAACTCGCTCAACCCCTGCGGGCGTTGGACGAAAGTATAACGCTGGGTGCGGATCGACGCGGCACGGCCGACCAACGCCGGGCGTTCCGCCGCCAGCTCGGATTTGCGCGCATAGAGTCCGCCCGAGGGTGAATCGAATGCCTGAGGTTCATAGCGGTTCATCCCCGCCTCGGTGAAGGCGGCGCGCGCCGGGTCGCCCGGTCGGCCGTGCAATTGCGGGATCATCGACCGCGCAAAATGGGTGTGGCCCGCCTGCAGCCCGGCGAGATCGAGAAAGGTCGGTAGCACATCGTAGAGTTCGGTCATCCCGGCGCTGACGCCGCCGGCCACGCCCCCCGGCACCCGGCCGATCATCGGTACATGGGTGAGACAGGTCTCCAGCCCTCCATGCCACTTCTCGATAAGGCCATAGTCGCCGGCATAATCGCCATGGTCCGAGCTGACGAACAGCGCGGTATCGCGGTCGCGCCCGCTACTTTCCAGCGCTTCCATCAGCTCGCCGAGCAGCCAGTCGGCATAGGAAACCTGACCGTAATAGACCGCCCGTACCTGTCGCAACTCGGCGTCGCCGACCTCGGTCAGACGGTATTTCTCCCGGATCGCCGCATGATAGGCCGGGCGTCCTTCAGTGCCCGGCGGGATCAGCGGCGGGAGATCGCCGGGCTTGTACATGGTGTGGAAGTCGGCAGGTGCGCGATAGGGAGGATGCGGCTGGAAGATCGGCAGGAACAGACAGAAGGGTCGGTCCTGCTCACGCCGTTTGACCACCTCGACGGCACGCTGGAGGATGCCATAGTCGCTGGTCGCGCGGCGATCGCCGGCCGCGGGCAGCAGCATCGTGGTTGGTCCAGTGGGCCTGCCGCTACGCGCGCCGGGGGCATGATCCCCGGTCGCCGCGCCGGGTGCCGGCGGATCGGCCCACGCGGTGAGGCTGCGCGCGAAGGTTTCGGGCGCGAAAACGTCGTTCTTGCCGAAGAAATAGGTGTCGTACCCGCCGTCGCGCAGCGTGCGGAACAGGTTGGGCTCGTCCGGCTGAAGCAGATAGCCGAACCCGCGATGGCCGGTCGCGCTGGTCGGAAGGCCGGTGAGCATACTGCAGCGCGACGCTGCACAGATCGGGGTCTGGACGTGGCAATTGGCGAAACGTGTGCCCTGTGCCGCCAGCCGATCGAAATTCGGGGTGCGCGTGACCGGATTGCCATAACAGGCAAGCGCATCGGCACGCATCTCATCGGGAAAAAACAGAATCAGATTGGGCCGCGCTCCGCCAGCGGCGCCAGCCCGCGCGGCGAGCCCCGCAAGAAAGGTCGATCCAGCCGCACCGATCATCGCGCGGCGGCTAAGAGGAAAAGCCTTGCTCATTCTATCCTCCCCTGGCCCTTTGCGGGCTCCGTTCATTCGGCGTCGGGCTGGTTCTCCGGCGCGGCCCTCTGAAACGCGTCGAGCGCGAGACACGCCTTTTCGATTTCGAGCAGACGCGGCCAGCGCAGCGCGACACCGAAGCGGCGCGCATTGACGAGCTGCGGCACGAGGAACAGGTCTGCGAGTGTCACTGCTTCGCCGAAGCAATAGGGTCCCTCAGTGCGGGCGATGAGCGCGTCACATGCCGCCAGTCCCTCGTCGATTACCTTCGCCGCCCAGGCGGTGACCTGTGTCTCGTCGAGGCCGAGCGCGCGCAGATTTGCGAGGACTTTCAGGTTCTGCACGGGATGGGTATCGCATGCGATCACCTGGGCAAAGGCACGCACACGCGCGCGGGCGATAGGATTCGCCGGCAGCAGCGGCGGCTCCGGGTGGATTTCGTCAAGATATTCGCAAATCGCCAGGCTTTGGGTCAGCGTGGCCTCACCGATCTCCAGGGTCGGCAATAAAGCCTGAGGGTTGAGCGCCATATAGGCCGGCGCGTTCTGCTCGCCCTTGCGAAGATGATGAAAGACGTCGGCATAGTCGACGCCCTTCAGGTTGAGAGCGATGCGCACCCGATACGACGCGCCCGAGCGGAAATAGCCATGGAGCGTCACTGTTTCAGTCACGTGCCGGCGAGCCCACCGTCACGACGCAATCGGAAAGGCCGGCGATCGACACGACGATCTCATCGCCTTGCTCGACCGGACCCACCCCGGCCGGGGTACCAGTGTAAATCAGGTCGCCCGGCTCCAGCCGGTAAAAGCGCGAGACATAGGCGATTACGTCGGGCACGTCCCAGATCAGCTCGTTGAGATCGGCCTGCTGCTTGACCGTGCCATTGACGGTCAGGGTAATGCTGCCACTCTCGGGATGGCCGATCATTTCGGCAGGGTGGATCAGGCCGAGCGGCGAGGATTGCTCGACATTCTTGCCGGTATCCCATGGACGGCCCTTTTCGCGTGCCTCGAGCTGCAGGTCGCGACGCGTCATGTCGAGGCCGGCGGCGTAACCATAAACATGGTTCAGCGCATCGGCGGCGGCGATGTTACGCCCGGCAGTGCCGATCGCGACTACCAGCTCGGCTTCGTAATGGAAGCTGGCGGTCTCGCTGGGATAGGAGATCGTCGCGCCGCTTGGCACCACTGTCTCTGCCCATTTCGTGAAGAAGAACGGCGCCTCGCGATCCGGGTCGCGACCCATCTCGCGGGCGTGTGCGGCATAGTTGCGGCCGATGCAGAAGACCCGGCGCACTGGGAACGCGTTCCCGTCGCTGGTCGCAGCGAGGATCGGCATCTGGGGTTCGAAAAGGGTCTTCACGCGTTCTGCTCCTTGTAGAGATTCAGCTTTTCCTGTGCCGCCTTGTCCGAATAGCCGAACAGCACGAGCGTGTCCGACGCCTGCAGACGCAACTCGTGCCATGAGGGCACGACAAAGATGTCGCGAGGAGCGAGGGCGATTTCCCGGCCTTCGATGACTGCGATGCCATTGCCCTCGACGACCACGAATATGGTGCCGTCGGTAGTGCGGCGGGGTCGAGTAGCGAAGCCAGCCGGAAGCAGGCGGACATGCGCCGCGATCGTCGGCATCACCGGACCACCATTTGCCGGATTGAGAAATTCGAGGGCATGGCCGAGATGCGGGTCAATCTCAGCGGAGGCCGCCATCGCATTCAGCGCCGGGCGCCATTCGGCATAGGGGTAATGGAATAGCGGCTGCTGCGATGGACGCCGGTCGGCCAGCGATCCGCGCATCGGGCGCATATTGTGGCCGTAGCGTGCCAACGTATCGCCCGGCGCCACCGTCTCCGGATGTTCCGTGAGCTCCAGCCGCTCGGAGAAGCTCGCATCGAAATGTCGGACGATGGGGATGTCGAGACCGTCGAGCCAGATCATCGGCTTGTCGCTCGGATTGCCATGGTCGTGCCATTGCCAGCCTGGCGTGAGTACCAGGTCGAACGGGCGCATAATCGCCTTTTCGCCGTCCACCGCAGTGAAGGCCCCGTCCCCCTCCATCACGAAGCGCAACGCCGACTGGGCATGACGATGGCTGGGCGCGACCTCGCCCGGCAGAATCAGTTGAAGCCCGGCGTAAAGGCTGGGAACGATAGCCGACTGCCCCTTGAGCCCCGGATTTTCCAGGATCAGCACGCGCCGCTCCGCCTGCTCGGCCGAGATCAGGTCGCCGGCGCGCATCAGATAGTCACGTGCCGCTTCATAGGACCAGAGATGCACCTGCGCCGGAGATTTGGGTTGCGGCCGCACCAATTCGGCAAGGGACTCCCACAAGGGCGTCAGATGTGACGGCGCCATCTCCCCATATAATTGTTCAAGCTGGGATTGCTGATCGTTGGCCAGACTCATGCCCGATACTCACTGGGGAGGGTTTCGCGGCGAATTGGCTCGCCGACCCATTCTCCATCGGGCAATCAGTTGTTCTATGTCAAACGATTTATCCGCTCCAACCCAGGCTGGCGCTGACGGTCCGGCAGGTATCGGCGAGCTTTTCGAGCGCCGCGCCACCATCTCCCGACTTGAAGGCACCCGGCACCAGCGCCGTGGCGCTCAGGATCGCGCGGCCCTGCAGATCGAATATCGGAAAGGCCGCGGCGCGCAGCCCCGGGATCATCGTGCCTTCTACATAAGCGCGCCCGTCCGCGCGGACCTGTGCCTTGAGCGCCTCGACTTCGACGAGGGTCATGCCGCTCTCCGGCAATTCGCGCTCGAGCAGTGCCTCGATTTCCACCTCGGGGACGAAGCTCAGGAAGATGTGACCGGTTGCCGAATAGAGCAACGGCAGCACCGCACCTACGCCGAACGAGGTCATTACCGCCGGCCGGCCCATGTGCCATCGCACCACCGTCGGTCCTTGCGCGCCGAGCGCGGCGACCTGGACGGTGCGGCCGGTCTCGCGCACATACGCCTCGATCGCGGTATCGGCGACGCGGAACGCATCGGTGCGGGCAAGCGCGCTCAGCCCCAATTTGAGTGCCGCCGGGCCGAGATCGTAGCGGCCCGAGCCCGGATCCTGCTGGGTCATGCCGGATGCGGTGAGGCTGGCGAGGTAGCGATGCGTCTGCGACCCCGACATGCCGCTCGCCTGGGCGATCGCGCCCAGTGTCGATGCCTCGCCCAACCCAGCCAGCGCTTCGAGTACATGCAGCCCGATCTCGACCGACTGGATTCCCCTGCGGCGTTTGTCCGCTTCGCCTAGCGTGTTTTCCGTCATCACGACACCTTAGGCTGCAGCGCTATCGATCGAAAGCGGTCGATTCACGCTCGATCACGTCGAACGGCATTCGAAATGCACGTTCTGCATCGGCATCGCTGCGGCCTGTGATGCGCGAGACGAGCCATTCGGTGGCGCGCTCTCCCATCAGTTCGACCGGCTGGCGCACGGTGGACAACGAAGGCCATATCTTCACAGCGATCGGTGCATCGTCGAAACCGGCGACCGCGATGTCCTGTGGGATTCGCAGATTCCGGCGGTGCACAGTGGAGGAGACGCCGGAGGCCATGTCGTCATTCGCGGCAAAAATCGCGGTGGGTGGCTCGGCAAGATCGAGCAGAGCGCCGCCCGCGATAAGCCCGGATTCAAAGGTGAAGTGGCCCCGCCGCACCAGCGTGGTGTCGAGTGGTAGACCTGCTGCAAGCAGTGCGTCCTGATAGCCTCCTAGCCGCAGCGGGGTCGAATCGTGCGTGTCGGGGCCTGTGACGAACCCGATCCTGCGGTGGCCATGCGCGATCAGCCGCTCGACCATCGCCCGTGCCGCCATCCGGTCATCCACGCCGATCGTCGCCATGTCGGGAAGGTCACCACCATGGGCAAGGGCCGCGACCGGCACGTCGAGGCCCGCGATCAATCTCGAACCGCTCACCAGTTCGCCATATGGCGGGGCAAGCAGAATGCCGTTGGCACCTCGGTGGATCAGATTGCGGATCGTAGCCTCGGCATCTCCGAGCGTTGGCGCATCGACCTTGCCGATCGTCAGCTGGGCTCCGAGCCGCGAGGTGGCGTTGAGCACGCCGACCAGCATCGCGCTCAAAAAGGCGTTCTGGGCGTTCTGATAGACGGCGCCGATGCGGCAGGTCACGGCAGTCGCCAGGGACCGGGCGGCGGCATTGGGCTGATAGCCGAGCGCCTCCACCGCCGCGAGCACTGCTTCGCGCGTCGCGGGACTGACGCGACCGGTGCCGTTGATGACATAGGAGACCGTCATCGTCGATACGCCAATATGTTCGGCCACCGTCTGTATGGTGACGCCTGTACCTTTGCGCCGCGCCCTTGCCATGGTCCTCCGTTTCGCCGTTGCTAGGCCGCCTGCCGGATGAGTGCGGACCGGGCGCGATAGCTGCGCATCCCAACCCATAGTGCCAACACGGAAAGCGGCGAAGCGATTCCGCAGACCAGCGAGATGGCCTGTGGCAGCTTCTGCGGATCGGCGAACCAGTAATCGGTGCACAGCGCGATGGCCGTTGGCCCCAGCGCCGCGCCGATCAGGTTGATGGTCAGCATGTAGAAGGCCGATACCAGGGCCCGCATGCGGTTCGGCGTCATCTCGAGCAATGTTGCGAGGCCACCGCCGAAGTTGAACCCGGCAAAGAAGTTCATGAAACCGATCATGATCAACGCACCAGTGGCCGTCGGCATCAGCGGGAAAGCTACCGTGATGGGCACCAGTGCGATGAAACCGAACAAAGAAGCGCGCAGGCTGGCTTCCGGCCGCCCCGAAGCGCGCAGCTTCGATGCCACCAAACCGCCGGTCAGCGCTCCACCGGTGCCGCAGAAGAAAACGATCGGACCGTAGTGGCTGCCTACCTGCGCAGTGGTCCAGCCGAAGCTGCGCTGAAGGAAGGCCGGGATCCACACGCTCGAGCCGTTGCCCGCCAGGATCATCAGCGCGAAGCCCAGGGTAATGCCGATATAGGCCCCCTTGTTTTGTCCGATATGGGCGAACAGTTGCGCTAGCGGAACGCTTTCCTGCGCCACTGGAATACCCCGGCGCAGCGGCTCGCGTATGGTGAGCATCAGTCCTGTCAGCACTACCCCGGGGATACCGAGCAGAAGGAAGACGATCTGCCAGCCCTTGAGGGCCCCGAACACCGGTACCATGACGGTCGCGGACGGGGGGATCGCAGTCGAGATCAGCCCACCGATGATCAGCGCAGAGGCGCCACCCAGATAGAGGCCGATCTGGTAGACCCCCATCGCAGCCGGAAGCCGCTCCTTCGGAAAATAGTCGGACAGGAGCGAATAGGCCGCTGGTGTCAGCCCGCCTTCTCCGGCGCCGACCATCACCCGTGCCGCGAAGAGCCCCGCGAACGAACGCACCAGGCCGCACATGCTGGTCGCCACGCTCCACACCAGGATCGCTCCCGCGATGATGTTGCGACGATTGGAGCGATCGGCGATCCGCGCGATAGGTATGCCGACGGCGACGTAGAAAATCGTGAAGCTCAGCCCGTAGAGCAAGCTGATATCGGTATCGGAGATGTGCAGATCCTGCTTGATCGGCTGTACCAGCAGCGCCATCGCCTGGCGATCGACGAAGGCCAGGGTATTGGCCAGCATCAGCAGGATCGCGACGTACCAGGCGCTGATTTTGGAGGGCCACGGGGTGGCCGAGGATGCGGTCATGGTCATTCCGGCGTTTGGGGGAAATAGGGCCTGTTGGCGGAGTTCGCCTTGTTCTTGGCGCGACTGTCCGGGAACATGTTGTTCATCTTCGTCGGCAGATCGGGGCGCCTGTACCAGCTGGAGGGGAAGTCGGCCGCATGGGCGCCCCCTTCGGTTCGATAGACGATGCCAGGACTGGTGCGCTCGGTGTAGGGCACGGCGTGTTGGCCCTTGCCGTTTTGCAACTGCGCGAACAGCGCGTGACGCAAGGTCACCTTGGCATCGAAATACGCTGGATCGTCGATCAGATTGTGGCGCTCGTCAGGATCCTTGGCAAGGTCGTATAGCTCTTCGGTGTCCCAGACGCCCTGATATTGGATGTACTTCAGTCTCTTGCGCTCGATCGCAAAGGTCGTCGGTGTTTGCGGGAAGGTCCATTCCCAATAATATTCGTAGATGAAGTCGCCCGGATTCCATTCGGCCGGTACGACCTTGCCCTCCGCCAGCGGCAGGAAACTCGTTCCCTCCATCTGTGCGGGCTTGGCGATATGCGCCGCATCGAGGAAACTGGGCGCCAGATCGAGATTGCGAACCAGCGCGTCGTTGGTCACCCCCTTCCCAACGCCCAGGTCCGGCGCATAGACCAGCATGGGCACGCGTACCGAAGGTTCATAGGCATTTCGCTTGTCGATCAGGCCATGATCCCCAATCAGGAAGCCGTTGTCCGAATAGAACACGATCATCGTGTTTTTCTCGAGCCGGTTCTTCTTCAGATAGGCCAGGATCCGCCCCAGGCTCTCGTCGACCGGCGAGAGCGTACGGTAGATATCGCGCACCTGCTCTTTCAGGTCACGACCGCCATTGTACGGGAAATCCGCACCGTGCCAGCTGTTGCGCTGGTTGCGCACCCAAAGCGGTTTGCCTTCGGTATTTTGCGGCGTGTCGGACATCGTATCGGGCAGTTCGATGTCCAGATCGCTATATTGGGTCTTGTAGCGATCGGGCGGTAGCGGATCCGAATGCACCGCCTTGTGGCTCAGATAGACGAAGAAGGGCTTCGATTTATCACGGCTATGTTCTAGCCAATCCATCGTGTAGTCGGTCAGTTCGTCGGTGATGTAGCCGGCGCGCTTGGTGAGTTTGCCGTCGACATTGAGCATCTGCCGCTCGCCCGACGCGAGCTGAGCGGGGCTGAGCCGCTCGGTGGGGAAATAGGTCCCCTGCCCTTTGAAGCTCACCCATTTGTCGAAGCCTGGACGGGGCGCGTCGCTGTCAAAGCCCATATGCCATTTGCCGAAGAAGGCGGTCTGGTAGCCGGCATTGCGGAGATAAGAGGGAAAGAAGGTCAGCCCCTCTTCGGAACTGTTGTTGTTGTCGATCACGCCGTGATTGCGAGCGGTCTGACCGGTGAGGATTGTCGCGCGGCTGGGGCTGCACAGCGACGAGGTGACCACCGCATTGGGAAAATAGGTGCCATTCCTCGCCAGGAAATCAATGTTCGGCGTTTTCAGCCCAGGGTTGAGGAACCCCACCATGTCGAAACGCAGATCGTCCACCAGGACGAAGACGATATTGGGACGGGTTGCCTGCTGTTGTAGCTGGGCTGACTCCGGCGTCTGGTGTTTCGGGGTCGAGATCGCCGGCATGGCAGTCAAGAGACTGGCGATGACCGCGCCTCCCGACAGGATGACGCGGCGGTATCCGGTATTACCCTTCATCGGTCTCAATCCTTCAGAAAGGCGTCGCGATAGCGATCGAGTTTGCGGACATAGTCTGGCCCCTCGCTGAGCGGCAGCGCGCCGAACCGCGTCGCCTCGCGAAACCACAGCGACTTCAGCTCGGCGACCTTGGCCGGGTAGCGATCAGAAAGGTCGTCTGCTTCGGCAAAATCGGCGGCGGTGTCGAACAGCGCCCAGTGATCGTCCTCGAACGGCGTACCCAGCCTGTGCATCGCCACCGCCCGCCATTTGCCCGCGCGGATCGCGCGATTGCCGCGTAGTTCGAAGAACTGGACCACGCGCGGATCTGGCGCGCCGGGGTGAAACAGGGTCTTGCGGATCGAGACACCGGCGACCGGGATCTGCGGTCGCCCGCGATAGCGGGGGTCGAACCGCGTGCCCGCGAGATCGACAAGCGTCGGGGCGATGTCGATCGCGTCCACCGCCTGGTGACGGATTGCGCCCTTGCCTTGCAGATGCCCCGGCCAGGCAACAATCAGCGGGGTTCGCACGCCGCCGGCGAAGGGCCAGGACTTATAGCGCCGGAACGGTGTATTGCTCGCCATGCCCCAGGGCCTCTGCATCCCGATCTCGACCTTGCCGATATCGTCGAGATGCATGTCGAGTTCGGCGGCATTGAGGTGTGCGGGCGGGTAGAGTTGGCCAACCGAGCCGGTCTGGCCATGCTCGGCGCTGGCGCCGTTGTCGGAAAGCAGCACGAAGACGGTGTTGTCATAGTCCCCGCTTGCCTTGAGCGACGCGACCAGCCGACCGATCTGTTCGTCGGCGTGCTCGAGGAAGCCGGCATAGGCCTGCATGAACCGTGCATAGACACGCTGCTTGACTGGATCGAGCGATTCCCATTTTTCGTCCCCGGGATTCGCCGGTGGCATGGTCGTGCTCGCGGGCACGATGCCAAGCTGCTTCTGACGCTCGAACCGCTCGGTGCGAATGGCGTCCCAACCCTTGTCGTACATGCCGCCATAGCGTTCGACATAGGATTGCGGCACCTGGATTGGCGCGTGCGTGGCCCCGAAGGCAAGATAAAGGAAGCGCGGCCTCTCCGGCGTTTCCGCCCGGGCCTGGCCAAGCCTGCTGATCGCTTTGTCGACGATATCGACCGAGAAGTGATAGTTCGGCTCGTGCGGCTTCGGTAAAGACGCATTGTTCTCGACTAGATCCGGGCGGTATTGATCGGACCAGCCGCTGACGAAGCCGTAGAAATAGTCGAAGCCGCGCTGAAGCGGCCAGGAAGCGTTGTTGCCGGACCGGCCGTCTTCGGTGTCGGGCGCCAGATGCCATTTGCCGATCGCGCAAGTCGCGTAGCCGCTCGCCTGAAGCGCTTGCGCGACCGTCTCGGCATTGGCAGCGAGCACGCCGGTATCTTTGCCGGTCCCGACCGGCTGGAGTTTCCCGGCAGGTAGGTCGGCAAGACCGAGGGTCTGGTTGTTGCGCCCCGTGAGCAGCGAGGCTCGGGTCGGCGTGCAGATCGCACGGCTCTCGAAATGCGTGTAGCGCAGGCCGTCGGCCGCCAGCGCGTCGATGTTCGGCGTACGAATCTCCGAGCCGAAGCAGCCGAAATCGGAATAACCGGTATCGTCGAGAACGATCAGAACGATATTCGGCCGCCGGCGTGTGCGGGCGAAGCCTGGCGCGACCGCCAGTAAAGCGCTTCCGCCAAGCAACGCTCCGATCAGCCGGCGCCTGGAGAGACTCATTTCGGCGACACCTCCACGATGATGCGACGATAGCGCGTGATCGGTGGGGTGCCCCGATCGCGGACCTCCAGGATGATGTGCAGATCGGTCGACGCCTTCACTGGCGGCGCGACGAAGCTGGCATGCGGTCCCCCCGGATCTGCGATCGCGATCGGCGGCTGGCCGGGAATGCCCCCGACCTCGCGATACTGCCACCAGGAAAGATCCAGCGCATCTCCGTCGGGATCCGCGGTGCCGCCAGCATCGAGTGCGACCATCTCGCCGGACTTCGCCTGGATCCGCACCGGCGCCAGCCCTGCCACCCCTTGCGCGACCACGACAGGGGCATTGTTGGCCCTGTCATCGAGCGACCAGGCAATACGCGCGGCGAAATCATTCTGGAACGCCGCGCGCCAGCGATAGACCGACGCCTGATTGCCGGACCAAACGCGGCCGTCGCGCGTAAATCTGTCCTTGGCATCGGCGAACAGTCCTCCGCTAAGGCCCGCGCGCATATAGCGCCCGCCCCAGCTGCCGAAATCGGGCCGCTCGGGGTCGCCCAGCCCGTTGGGGATCAGATAGAGAAAGGACGGTGTATCGCCTTCCATGATGAAGGCCGGCAGCGGATAGAGTGCGCCCAGCGGTCCGCGGCGCACCTGCTTCTCCAGCCATGGGTCCATCACAAGAGCGCTATCCGGCCATTGTTCGGCGTTGCGACGGTCGCCGGAAATGCCCGACCAGGTCGCCATGTCATATTGGCCCCAGCCATGGATGCTGGCGATCCAAAACAGCTTGGGAAAGGTTGTGCGCGCCCAGGGACCTGCATCATCCTGGTCGGAGATCGAATAGACGCGCAACTTCGCGACGAAGTCCGCAATCTGCGCAGGGGTCCGCGTCGCACGAACGTGCCACAGCGCCTGCGCGAGATCCACTGCACCGCCCCAGACCAGCACCCAGACCGGACGATGATCGGCACGGTCGACGGCATCGACGATCAGTCGCGAGGCAGCGGTGTTGCGCCCCTTCCCGACGCCCAACATCCCGTACAGCGGCTGCCCCGAACGGACGACATCTCGCAGCGTCGCCGCACTTGGGTAGCCCGACGAATGGCGGACGAGATTGGAGCGCACCCGTTCGAAGGCGTCGATCCGTTCGCGGATGAGTTGCGGCTGGACGCGATCCCGCTGCCACACCGACGTGGTGGCCACGAGGCCTTCGACGTCAAGGCAATCAGTGTAGAGCAGGAAGCGGACGAGCGATTCCGCATCGTCTGGCTCGTTGCCGATATCGCTCAGCACGATGACGCGCGGACGATCGATCGCGGCGACCGGCCTCGGCGCAGCGATCGCGCTATGCGCCGGAAGCGAGGCGGCGGCGGCCATCAGAGCGAAGGCGAGACCGTTCAACCTTTCACCCCTGCGAGAAGCCCGGAAAGAAGGAGGCGGAACAGCATGATCGGTCCCGCCTCCAGTAGGGGATCAGAAGCGAACGCTGAACGTGCCGCCGAAGTAGCGATCGGCATCCTTGTTGACGTTGGCCCACAAATCATTGGGGTTCGCCGCATTGGCCAGGATCGTGCCGTGGTTGAGCTGCGAATAATAGGTCTGATCGAACAGATTGCGCACGTACAGTGTTAGGCCAAAGCGGTTATCCACGGTGTGGAGCCCGATACTGGCATCGACCAGCGCGTAGCCGTCCTGCTTCAGCAGCGAGTCCTGGTTGAGCGCGAAGCCGGTGTCGCTCTGATAGTTCAGGTTGAACTGGATGAAGCCGGCCACCGGGCCGAACTCATGCTCGTAACGCGGAGAGACGCCGACGCGATACCGCGGGGTTGCCGGCAGCTTGCCGTTGACCACGTCGATGATCGGGCTGGACAGCGTGGTAGCGCCGTTCACCGTCGTGCTGCGGACGTAGCAGGTGTTGGCCGGGAAATTGGCGGAATAGGTCCCGGCCGATGCGGCCTGAAGCGGGCAGCTCTGGCCGGGCACGTTGATCGTCGCGTCGACAAGCGTGAAATTCGCCGCGACCGAAAACTCCGACGACGGGCGGAAGTTCATTTCCGCCTCGAACCCCTGCGAACGCGACTTGCCCGCATTCTGCAACACGGTGAGGAAGGTGCCGGCCGCAGGATCGCTGATCAGCGCCTGCACCTGCAGATTGGAGAAATCGGAGCGGAACAGCGCGGCGTTGATGTCGAACTTGCCCCCGGGTGCGATCCACTTGGCGCCGAGTTCATAGGCATTGACATGCTCCGGCGCGATGCCGGTCTGGGTCGCGAAGTTGGTTGTGGCATCGATGTCGAGCGCGAATGCCTTATAACCGCGGGTATAGCTGCCATATATCTGCAGGTTGCGCGTGAACTCGTAGCGCACTCCAGCCTTGCCCGTAAGTGCGCTATCGTCGCGCGAGCGTGTCCCGCTATTGAGCGTCGCGCCCGGGAACAAGGCGTCTCCGGCAACCAGCGGACCGAAGACTCGGCCGGTAACCGTCTGCTTTTCATACTGGCCGCGCAGGCCGCCAATGACGTGCAATCCGCCCGCGACACGCCAGTCGACCTGGCCGAACGCCGCGTAATTGTCGCTGACGAAATTGCCGGTAAAGCCGGAGGAGTCCGCGGTCGCCGCCGTGCAGGCCTGGCCGATCGTTCCCGAGGAGCAACGCAGCCTGCGGCGGTTGAGATCGCGGTTGAGGTCGAGATGATTATAGAACAGGCCGACGACATAGGTGAGGTCGCGGCTGCCGTTCGAACCGAGCCTCAGTTCCTGCGATACGTTCTTGTAGTTAAGATGGGTGCCGTTCTGGTTCCACTGCGAATAGGGAAACGCGCCGACATAGCGAACCGGATCGGACGCGATCTGGTCGGGCTCGAACTGATCGTTCTGGCGATAATATTGAAGCGCACTGACCGAAGTGACGGTCGCGAAGCCGAGATCCCAGTCGCCCTGCAGCGAAACGATGTTCGACTTGGTGCGGTAGAAGCTCAAATCGTCGTTCGAGATGGTGCGGTTCTCGGGCGTCGCAACCACTGCCGGGCCGAGCAGCGTCCGCATGACCGGATTCTGGATCGACACGGGCACGCGCGAACAGCAGTCCGCGTTGTTTATGCGGTAATCCTCGGACAGCAGGAAGGTCAGGTTCGGCGCAGCATCCCATTCCAGCTTGCCCCGGACACCCCAGCTCTCATTGCCATTGACCATCTTGTCCTTGGCGGCGTTGTAGATGAAGCCGCCGACATGGTTGTAGAAGCCGCTGACGCGCGCGCGTAGAACGTCGCTGATCGGGCCGGTGACCGAGCCCTTCGCGCGATATTCGTTATGCTCGGCAACAGTCACCTCTGCGTTGCCGCCAAAGACGCTGGACGGCCGCGCGGTGACGATGTTGATCACGCCGGCGGTAGCATTCTTGCCGAACAGCGTGCCCTGGGGGCCGCGCAAGACTTCGACACGCTCAAGATCGGCGAGGTCGCTAAATCCCTGCGCCTGCCGCGGCGCGACGACGCCATCGACGACGACAGATACTGCGGATTCCACACCGAGGCTGAAGAGCTGCGTACCGACACCGCGGATACGGAAACCGCTATTGCCGGGATTGTTGCCCTGCTGAAACGACAGTGACGGCACCGCGCGGACGAGGCTGGCAGTATCGTTGATCTGCTGGCGCGCAAGCGACTCCCCACTAACGGCGGTCACTGCGATCGGCACTTCGACAAGACGCTCGCTGCGCTTGTTCGCGGTAACGACGATGTCGCTTTGCGCACCCTCGGCATCTACAATGGCTTGGTCGGCAGGCTGCGGTACGTCCGTCGCGGGCTCGGTGGCCGCGCCCGCGCTCTGCGCGATTGCCGCCGCCGGCAGAAGCAGGATACCCGCGAGCACCGCGATGCCGCTGACGCCATATTTATAACCATTGATAGGATCGCGCATCAGTTCCTCCACCTCGACGGCCATCGGCGCGTCCCTTTCGTTTCGTGGAACGGCGCCACACGTGCTGCGACGCCTTCCAGCCTAGTCGCCGAGGCAAAATGCCTTAGCGCTAAATCTCAGGGCGTGCTGACGGTTTCGTTCCGCGTTGTCAATAACGGAATCCATTGCCCAATGCGAACTGAGCGCACAAATTCTGAGCTGTGTCTTTTTCGCCCCAGGGCGGACTAACCTTACAAGGCTGGCGAGTGGAGGCTAGCGGGTGGAACCGCGCTCGATCACCGCGAACTCGACGATACGATCGGCCCCACCGACATTGTCTTTCGTGCCACCCAGTTCTGTGATCAGCGCCAACGTCGCCTGCTCCGCCATCTCGGTGATCGGCTGGTGAACGGTCGTGAGCGTCGGCCACGTCGTCATGGCGATCGGCGTGTCGTCGAAGCCGGCAACGGCAAGTTTACCCGGGACATGCAACCCGCGCCGGTGCGCGACCGAGACGACTGCCGCGGCCATGTCGTCGCTCGACGCGAAGATCGCGCTGGGGGGCTCGGCGTTTTCCAGCAGGCGTTCGGCAGCACCCAGGGCTGATTCGAATGTGAACGCGCCAGTCGCGATCAACGATGGATCGATACTGATCCCGTGCGCGATCAAGGAGTCGAGATACCCTTCCCGCCGCGCTGCGGTCGAGCTGTGACCGTCGGGGCCTGCGATGAATCCAATCCGCCGGTGGCCCTGGCCCGCAAGCAGGTCGGTGACGGACCGCGCCGCCGCACGGTCGTCGATCCTCACGGTGATCATATCTGGCAGTGCCCGGCCCGGCGCGATTGCCGCGATCGGCACACCGAGTTCGGCCACTACAGGCTGTCCCGTCACGAACTCCGAATAAGACGGCGGCAGCAACAGCGCGTTGGCGCCGCTCCGCACGAGCGTACGAAGGGACTCCGCCAGCGCTTCATAGTCCGGCTCACCGCTGTGCTGGATCATCAACTGCGCGCCGCGCGCCGCGGCCGCGTGCAACGCGCCGACCAGCATCGCGCTGAGAAAGGCATTCTGCGGATTGGCGTAGATCAGTCCGATCCGGGCGGCCCCGGCGCTCGCCAACGCGCGCGCGTTGGCATTGGGCTTATAGCCGAGCGCATTGATCGCCTCGCGCACGCGCAGGCGCGTTGCGTCGCTCATCTTGCCCGTCCCGTTGAGCACGTTGGAAACCGTCATCGTCGAGGTGCCGGCGCGCTCCGCCACCGCCTGAAGCGTTACCCCCACTCCGCCTCGCCGGCGCACCATCAAGCCCCCCAATCGATCATTTCCGCGTGTCCCTATCCGTGAACTGCGTCGCGCTACAAGCAACGTGCTCGCGCTTGACACGGCAACGACAAAAGGTTTAGCGCTAAATTAGCGTAAAATAAATTAGCGAAAAAAACAGGTGAGGTCGCATGGCGAAGATCAGGCTGGGCATGGTAGGCGGTGGCATCGGCTCCTTCATTGGCCCGATGCACCATCTCGGCGCGCATCTAAGCGGTCGCTACGCGCTGGTCGCCGGGGCGTTCTCGAGCGACATCGAACGATCGCGCGCGGCGGGCGCCCAATATGGCGTCGCGCCAGAGCGCTGTTACGCCGGTCATGACGAACTGATCGCCGGAGAAAAGATCCGCGCTGATGGGATAGAGGTGCTGGCGATCGCGACGCCCAACCATCTGCATCTGCCAGCGGCGCTAGCGGCACTTGACGCCGGCCTTCATGTCATCTCGGACAAGCCCGCAACCGCAACGCTGGCCGAGGCCGAGACGCTCCGCGCGGCGTTGACGAACAGTGACAGCATCTATGCGCTCACTTTCACCTATTCCGGGTTCCCGATGATCCGCGAGGCGCGCGCGCGCGTCGGATCCGGCATGATCGGCGCGGTGCGTAAGGTCGCGGTAAGCTTCTCCCAGGGCTGGCTCGCTGCGCCGCTAGAGCAATTGGGCAATACCCGCGCGGCGTGGCGCATGGATCCGGCACGGTCGGGTGTCGGCGGCTGCATCTCCGACATCGGCACCCATGCCTTTCACCTCGTCGAATATGTGACAAACGAGACCGTCACCGAGATCATCGCCGATGTTCGCACGCATGTGCCGGGTCGGGCACTCGACGACGACGCCAATGTGCTGATGCGCCTCGCTGGTGGCGCGTCCGGCGTGCTGGCTTCGTCGCAGGTGGCGGTCGGCGAGCGGCTGGGCTTCACCCTTCAGGTGTTCGGGGAGCGCGGCGCGCTGCACTGGGCCGCCGAGCAGCCGGAAACGCTGCGCTTCGTCGCCGCCGATGGCGCCGTCTCGCTTCTTGGCCCGATGTCGCCTGGTTTGCTGGTCCGCGAGCCGCTGCCACCCGGAATCGGTGGGTCGATCCTTGCCGGCTTTACGGTCCAGTATCGAGACTTCGCCAGGGCTATCGACGGCGAGCGAGCGCTGATTGACACGAACCTGCCGGGGATCGAAGCGGGCGTGCGGACGATGCGCTTCGTCGAGAATGCGGTAGCGGCAAGCGCCGCGGGCGCCGGCTGGACATCGCTGGCATGAAGGAGCGGCTTTCGATCGGTATCCTGGGCGCAGGCCCGGTGACCCAGGCGATCCACCTGCCGGTCCTCGCTGGGATGCGCGATTTGTGGCGCGTCGACAAGGTGATGGACGTCAATGCCGATGTCGCACAGATCGTCGCGGACCGCTGTGGCGCTCAGGGTGTGACAGAGGTTGCCTCGGTGATCGAGGACCCCGAGATCGACGTTGTCGCGATCTGCAGCCCGCACGCCTTCCACGCCGAACAGTTGATAGCTGCCGCCCGAGCCGGAAAGCGCGCTGCGCTGGTCGAGAAGCCTCTCGCGGTCAGTCGCGAACAGGCCGAAGCGGTGGGTCGGATCGTCGCCGAGCACGGGATGACGGTGCTGGTCGGAACGATGCACTGGTATGATCCAGGCTTCCGTGCCGGGCTCGCGGCATGGGAAGCCGAAGGCACGCGGGCGACGCGTATCCGTTCGGCGATCTTCGTGCCTCCCAATGCGCAATTCGTGAATGCCGCGACCGAGGAAGCTTTTCCGTCCTCGCCGCCGCCCGCGCCGCCCGCCGATCAACCGCCAGCATTCCAGCGCGAGCGCCTTCGCCAGACGATCCTGGGGCTGGCCATTCACCACGTGCCGCTGTTGCGGCGCTTCTATCCGCAGCTCGGTACTGTCGTTGAAGCCCGCCGCCATGCCCCGTTCGGCTATTCAGTGCTGCTGCAGCATGGCGATCAGATTGCTGAATTGCTGGCGATCATGCCTGGCCAATGGCCACCCTCGTGGACGTTCGAGGCATCGTCGCCCGAGCGACGGCTGCATGTCGACTTCGGGCCTTCCTACGTGTCCGCAGGCTCAGGGCGCGCAACATTGCAGGACGCGACCGGCAGCCGCGGCTTCGCGCACTCTGACAATGGCTATGCCGCGCAGTGGCGTCACCTGCATGACGTAGTGACCAAGGGCGTGCCCCTGGACACCCAGTTTGAAACAGCCGTGGAGGATCTCGCTTATGCGCTCGATCTTGCCGATGCCGCCGCCGAAGTGATGGAGATAGTACCGTGACGCAGTTGAACGTACGCATCGCCGATGCGGCGGGCGGCCAAAGCGCGGTGCTCGCGACGTTGCCCAATCGGTTCCGGACGGACAGGGGGGCCGATGTCACGGTGGTTGCTGGTGACGCGCTGCCCGCTGGACGCAACGGCGCGGTGATGATCGCCGATCCGGGCCTTGCCTCGGCAGCGGACTTGGACGCGCTGGCGAAGTCGGAACACGTGATCGGACTGGCGCTCGTCGCGGCCCCCGCGCTTCCCGCAGCGGCGCTGGAACTGCTCGCCGGACATCACGACGACTTGGCATCGATCGTCGATGCGGCAGCCGAGACGCCGGGCTCCTTGCGTGCTGCGCTGTTCGAACTGCTGATGCTGCTCGATAGCCTGGGCGGCCGGATCGACTCGCTGCGGATCCTGGCGACGAGCGCAACCGAGATCGTATTGGGAGTCGAGGCCGGGCCGTGGCACGGCACGCGCGTGAGTGCACGTCGGAGCTTCCGCACCCGTTTCGCCCTGGAAACCGTTTCTCGCACCCTGCGGCGTCGTATCGTCGTCGATGGCGACGCAATCTCCGCTCCGGCAGAGATTTGCCTGTTCGACGGCCAGGGCACTCGGATCGCGCTACCGCGCTACGAAAGCGGACTTCGTGCTTCCTGGCGCGCCCTGCACGAGCGGCTGACACAAAGCGCGGACGACGGCGAACAGGTCGCGACGGCGATCCGCCTGCTGGGTCAGCTCGATGCGCTGGGCGTATCGCGCTGAGCGTCACGCGGACAAGCGATGGAGCGGCGCGGGCTCCACCGGCTGGCTGGGAGCGATCCCCTGCCACCAAATCATTGGTTGCCCCGTGTTCCGCCCATACAGCCACGTTCCGCGTGGTGATCCTCGCGCCAGCGAGTGCGGCACTGTCCCAATAGCGGTTCACGACCCCGCCACCTTCCACAGCTTTTAATTTCAACACGCGTCGCGCGACCACACCGAAACGGTCAGGCTCGATTGGCTCGAGCGCGGTGACACCACCGCCGCCATCCTCATCGTCGATCGCTTGCTGGCCGAGATCGGCGCCTAGAGAGTCACCGCCGTTTCGATCAGCGCATCCGACGCGCCGCCTACCAGCACGCGGTAGCGGCCGGGCTCGAGACGCCATTGATGCGTGGCCGGATCGCGCCAGCGCATGCTTTCGAGCGGTACCGAAAACTCGACGATTTTGGTCTCACCAGGGGCAAGTGCGACGCGCTCGAAGGCCCGCAACAGCTTCAGCGGGCGCTCCGCCTCGACACCGGGCGCCCCGACATAGCATTGCACTACTTCCTCGGCCAGGCAGTCGCCCTCATTGCGCACCGCAACCGAAACGGCGAGCACCTTGTCCCCTGCCCGCGCCTTTAGCGCGCGATAGGTGAAGCGGGAATAAGACAGGCCATGACCAAAGGCATATCGCGGCGGGCGTTGCTCATGGTCGAACTTGGTATAGCCATGCCAATAGCCATATTCGATCGCCAGGGCGTCGCGGTCGAAGAATGGATAGTCGGCGGCGTCGCGCGCGACGGTGAAGGGGAGCTTGCCTGAGGGGCTGACCGCGCCGAACAGAAGTCGGGCAAGCGCGGTGCCGCCCTCCATGCCAGCGTAGAAACTCATCAGGATAGCATTCGCTTCGTCGCGCCATTCCTCCACCAGCACCGCCGAACCGGCGACAAGTACCACGATCACCGGTTTGCCGCCCTGCGCCGCGGCGCGGATCAGCGCGACCTGGTCTTCGGGCAAGGTGAGCGCGGTGCGATCGCCGCCGATGGGCTCCGCCGACAGGCTCGGGCGGCCCGGCTTCTTGTCCGCGCCGAGGGCCACGTCGCCGATAATATATTCGCCCTCTTCCTTAGCCGTGAAACCGGCAACCACCACCACCGCGTCGGCGGACGCTGCAACACGGCGGGCGGCATCGAGGTCGTCGCCGCGCTCGAACAATACCGCCTCCTCGCCCAAGAATGCGCGGAGTCCCTGGAGCGGCGAAATGACATAGGGCGGCCGCACACGGCTCGATCCATTATCGCCGGTATTCTCCATGTCGGCGAGCGTACCCAGCACCGCGATCCTTACGATCCGGTCGCGCCGCAGGGGCAACGCCCCGTCATTCTCAAGCAGGACCGCGCATTTCTCAGCGACTTCCAGCGCGAGCGCACGATGACTCGGGTGCGCGATCAGGTCGGAGGTATAGGCGGGCAGCGGGTCCTCGGTGGAGGCAAAGCGAAACTGGGTGGTCAGGATCCTGCGGCAGGCCCGATCGACCACTTCCGGTTCGACCGTACCCGCCTCGACCGCCGCAACCAGCTTGTCGCCGAACACCAGCGGCTCCGGATTTTCGATGTCTAGCCCGGCGGCGGCCCCATAGGTCTGATATACGCCGCGCACCCAGTCCGAATGGACGAAGCCCTTGAAGCCCCATTCGTGACGCAAAATATCGGTCAGTAATACGCGGTTTTGCCCACAATATTCGCCATTCAGCTTATTGTATGCAGTCATGACGGTTGCGACGCCCGCATCGAGACAATGCTTGAAGTGTGGCAGATAGACTTCGTGCAAGGCGCGTTCGCCGGCGGATACGTCCACCTTGAAACGGGCGTTTTCCATTGAATTGAGCGCGAAATGCTTCACCGTCGCGATGACGTTGTGCGCCTGGATTCCGGTGCCCATCGCGGCCCCCATCACACCCAAATGCCAGGGATCCTCACCATAGGTCTCTTGCGCGCGGCCCCAGGCAGGATGGCGCAGAAGGTTGATACACACTGCGCCTGAGAAATTGCATCCCTGCGCGCGCGCCTCGATGCCCATCACTTCGCCAACGCGTCGCTCCAGCGCCGCGTCGAAGGTCGCGCCTCGCGCCATGGTACAGGGAAAGCAGGTCGAGCCCACGCGCGTGACGCCGCGCGGGCCGTCGGTGAAAAGCAGCGGCGGGATACCCAGACGCTCGACACCGCCGCCTGCGCGATAGGGCCGTGCCCCCCAAACGCGCTCGTCCTCCGCCAGAGCCTCGAAAAAGCCTCGGCCTGACATCATCTCGACCTTCTCGGCGAGAGTGAGTTCGGCCAGAACCCGATCTATCTGAACAGCGATCTCATGCGAAGATGCACCCTTGGACGGCATAAAATCCGATTGGATCGCGGTCTCAACGCCATCACGGCGCTCATCTATCTTCGATGGCGTTTCCACTTCGACCTCTCCCCAACGCCTTTGCGTCGCCGAGAGTACTGCACTGGAATTAGCGCTAAAGCAATATGCTCGGGTTAGAGACTCGCTGATTGATTCAACGCTTTTTTGGGAGACGGTGTTGGGCGAGCGGAACGCTGTGTCGAACGAAGAGTGGCCGCTGATCGGGCCGTTACTTCCCCCGAGCATGGTCGCGGATGTCGTCCTGCGGGCGACAACCGGCGTCATTTCGAAGGCATGATGTGGATGGCAAGTGGAACAGCGTGTTCCGCGCTGCCGGCGCTGACATGATCGACAGCATGGCGGTCCGGCGCATCGTTGCGCCGTTGGGCTAAAAAAGGGATCAAGCGGCCCTGGGGCTTGGCCGGTCGCGTGGCGGCTTCACCACCAGGCTGCACGCCCGCTGCGACCGACCGCTCGACTTCGTCCTGACGCCCGGGCAGACGCAAGATGTGAAGGTTTCGGCCCGCCGTCCCGAATGCACGGCGACCGCATCGACGCACTGCTCGCCGACAAGGGCTACGACGCCGACGCCATCCGCGCAGAGCTTGTCGCAGCCAGTGTCGAAGCGGTCATGCCCACCAAGAGCAATCGTCGCTTCCCCATCCCGCACGAACGCGCGAAATACCAATCGCGCAATCTCGTCGATCTAGGCGACGCCGCGGCCACCAATACCTCCCGTCCCTGTGCTTGATGAGTGCGGGAAGGCGCCTTCAGTTCGTCATTATTTGTCGCGTTCGGCGCGTTTGCGATCTGCCTTTCGCGCCCGGCTTATTGCTGCCGCGCGCTCACGCGCTCTCTTCTCCGACGGCTTCTCGTAATGCCGACGTAGCTTCATCTCGCGATAAACGCCCTCGCGCTGCAGCTTCTTCTTCAAGGCGCGAAGGGCCTGATCGACGTTGTTGTCCCGGACGATAATCTGCATGCGATCTTGCTTCCAGCTGACATGGCGCTTGGCCGAATTCAGGGGGCTCTACAACCAGAGGCTCCGTAAGCCAAGGAAACGAGCCACCGCCGATCTCTGAGGGCTAGAAGGTAGAGCGCGCGGGCCGGATCTCACTCTCGAATGCAGACGGACCCACTCGATCATGATCGCTCCACCTTCACGGCGTCGATAACCGCTCGCAGGCCCGCAGACAGATATTTCCGGGTCGGATAGTAGATGTAGAGCCAGTCCTCCGGCACGATCCAGTCCTTTAGGCAGGAGACGAGCCGCCCGCTTTCGACGTAGGGCCTTGCCCGATCTTCCCAGACATGGGCCAGCGCGATGCCGGCGAGCGCGGTCTCGATCATCAGTTCATGGTCATCGAGCGCGATCGGCCCCTTCACGTCGATGTCGATCTCCGCGCCATCGCGACCGAAGGACCAGGGATAGCCGACGCCGCTCGGGTACATGTTGCGGATGCAGATATGCTCCATCAGATCGGCCGGCACATTCGGGGTAGCGTGCTTCTCAAAATAGGCGGGCGATCCGACCACCGCGAACGTGAGCCGGGGTTTGATCTTCACTGCGGTCATGCCGTCCCGCAGGCTCTCACCCAGGCGGATACCGGCGTCGAACCCTTCCTCGACGATGTCGACCAGTCGGTCGGTCGCGACGATTTCCAGTTCGAGATTGGGGTTGGCCGTCAGCAGCGGCGCGATCACTGGCCCGAGCACGAAGGGGGCGATCGAATTGGGGGCGTTGATTCGAACCTTTCCGAAGGGCGTATTACGAAACTGGTTCAGCGCGTCGAGCGCGAAGCCGATCTCGCCAAAGGCAGGCGACAATTGGGACAGCAGCATCGCGCCCGCATCGGTCAGCGAGACGCTGCGTGTCGTGCGGTTGAGCAGCCGGATGCCAACCCGGGCCTCGAGATTGCTGACCGCATGACTGATCGCAGAAGCGGTGACCCCACGCTCCTCGCTGGCGCGGCGGAAGCTGCGGTGGCGTGCAACCGCGTCGAAAGCGGCGAGCTCGGACAGGTCGGTCGTGCGCATTACTGATTCTCACTCAGGATTGATGCGAAAACTATCCCGCTAATCGGCGAAAAGGAAAAGGCGCAAATCCCTGTCGTCAGCCGGACGCACGGCTCGAAAGGGAGAAAGCAAGTGACCCTCACAATCGATCAGGCCGATGCGATGATCGCGGCGGGCACCGCCCGCGCTCACGACATCGGCGTCGCCGCCAACATCGCGGTGCTCGACGCCGCCGGTCATCTGAAGGCCTTTGCCCGCATGGACGGCGCGGTGCTCGGCAGCATCGACGTGTCAATCGGCAAGGCCCGAACGTCTGCCCTCTTCCAGATCGGGAGCGATGCCGTGTGGGATTACTGCAAACCCGGCGCTCCGGCGCCCAATCTCGAAGCGAGCAATGGCGGCCTGATGCCCTTTCCGGGCGGACTGCCGGCCCGGGCGGGCCACGGCACGATCATCGGCGCAGTCGGCGTGTCCGGCGGCGCTCCCGCCCAGGATCTCGAAATCGCCGAAGCCGCGGTCGCCGCGCTTCTCCGGTGAACGACCCTGCGACCACCCTCAAGCACCTAGGAAAGGAAGTTACGATGACCAAGACGATCCTCATCACCGGCGCCGGCTCGGGCTTTGCCGAAGCCGCCGCGATCGGCATGGCGCAGGCCGGCCACAACATCATCGCCACCGCGCAGATCAGTCCGCAGGTCGCGGCGCTGCGCGAGAAGGCGGCGAAGCTCGGGCTCGACAACCTAAGGGTCGAGAAGCTCGACCTGACAGATCCCTATGACATGGCCTTCATCCAGAAGTTCGATGTCGATGTGCTTTGGAGCAATGCCGGCTATGGCGAGAGCGGTCCGGTCAGCGAAATCCCGCTCGATCTCGTCCGCAAGAATTACGAGATCAACGTCTTCAAGCCGCTGGAACTGACCCAGGCGTTCATCCGCAAGTGGATCGACCAGGGCAAGCCGGCCAAGATCGTGTTCACTTCCTCGATGGGCGGGCTGTTCACGCCGGCTGGCTGGGGCACCTATGTCTCGACCAAGCATGCGCTGGAATCGATCTCGGAAGCGATCGCCCAGGAAGTCGCGCCCTTCGGGATCAAGGTCCAGACGATCAACCCGGGCGCCTATTATACCGGCTTCAACGAGACGATGGCCGACACCGCCTTCCGCTGGCTGGACGCGGACAAGAACTTTACCAATCCGGCGGACCTGCGCGCCACGTTCGATGCGCTGCTCGCCTCGCCGATGGGTCATATGGACGCCCAAGAACAGATCGGCCGCATGATCGCGATCGTCCCTGCCGACACCGGCAAGGTCCGCAACGTCAGCCCCAAGGCAGTCGAGGACATGCTGAAGCAGGCCCAGGCAGCGGCCTGGGAAGCGGAAATCTAAGCTTCGACCGAAGCGGCGGCCCCGGCGCTGCCGCCACCCCAATTCTTATCGGAGAGTCATCATGACCAGCAACACCCGTTTCTGGACGCCCGTTGCCGCGCGCGCTGCCCTGGGCTTCGCCGCCGCCAGCCTTGGCATATTAGCCCTCACGCCCCGCGCGAATGCTCAGACCGCGCAGGGCAACAGGGCGGCGATCGAAGAAAAGTTCGAGGCCTGGAAGGCGGGCACCGGCAACCCGTTCGACCTTCTCGCCGATGAGGCCAACTGGGCGATCGGCCAGCAGGCCTCGGCCTCGACCTATAATCTCCATTTCGGCAATTTCGGCGGCCTGCCGGTGACGAACCGCGCCTACGCGATGTGGGACGCCGCGGTATGGGGATCCCCGCTGATCCTCGCCGCCACCTTCATCCTGCGCAAGCTCGCCGGTAACGGCGTACCGTTCGCGGCAACCTACTGGCTCGCGACGGCAGCACTGATCCTGGCGGGGTTCTTCGTGACGAAGACGGGAAAGTTGGAAAAGCTCCTGCGGCGGTCGCAGGCCGCCGCGCTGCTCCTGAGTTTCGCGCTGGTCATTTTGGGTTATGCGATGGAATGATGCTCGCGCAGCTTTTAGCGTCTCAGGTGATGCCAAATGCTCCGTCAGTTCTCGTAAAAACGTTCTCCGGCCAGCTGCGGTTCGCGTGATCGTGAATTCGCCTTCGGGGGAGCTCCGAATGCCCGCCGAAAGGCATGCCCGAACGCACTCTGCGACGTGTAGCCGATCCTGCTCGCTATACTGGCGACGGTCTCGTTGCCGTGCGCCAGTGCCGCACGGGCGAGCGTGAGACGCCACCCACGAACATAGGTCAGCGGCGGTTGTCCCACGAGGTGGGTGAACTCGGCAGAAAAGGCAGCGCGCGACATACCCGCCAGGCTCGCAAGCCCCGCCACCGTCCAGGGCCGCGCGACGTCGTCGTGAATGGCGCGAAGCGCTCGGCCGATCCGTGCGTCGGAAAGCGCGCCGAGCCACCCGATGTCGGTTACATCGACTTGACCGGCGTAAGCACGGATGGCCTCCACCAGCAGTACGTCGGCAAGCCGGGCGCCCACGATCTCGCTGCCCAACATGCCGCGATCAAATTCGCCGTTCATGAGGCCGAGGATCGTCGAAACCCTATCGGCTCCGGACGAGGACCGGGAAACGATCATGAACGTCGGCAACATATCGAGCAGAAATTCCGCGTTCCCCGCGCTGAATGTAACGGTCCCGCCGATCGCAATCATATCGTCACCGCCGACATGCGCGATATCGCTGTCCGCATAGAGCGACTGCCCATCGATCGGGATCTCGGCGGGATGGCTCGCCACGGCGTAGGCAGTACGCCCGAGCAAGCACACATCTCCCTCGTTCATCAGCTGAGGCGGACATCCCGGAAGCAGCATCCACTGGCTGCCGCGCAGCAAGGCCACGAATTTGAGCCGGTCGACCAACGGAAAGGCGAAGGCCCATCGCCCTGCCGCTTCCAATCGGGTGCGTCGCGTGACGCGTGCGCCGAGAACGCCGAGCACATCGGACAGCGGATCAATGGCGCTTTTGGACGATCGCGACAAATACATAGACGACATAGCATAGAGCATCTTCAAAGCAGTGCCTATCTCCGTCGCGAGGAGATTGACGATGGGTATCGAAAATAAGGTTGTCGCCATCACGGGCGCGAGCAGTGGAATAGGCCGGGCGACGGCGACGCTGCTGGCCGAACATGGCGCGCTCGTCGTGCTTGGAGCGCGCCGCGAGGATGCGCTCATCGCGGTCGTGGAGGCAATCACCGCCAGCGGGGGAAACGCGGTGTGCAAGGTGACCGACGTCCGCCGGCGGGACGATCTTGAAGCACTCGTCGCATTCGCGGTCGAACGCGGCGGCCGGCTCGACGTGATCATCAACTGTGCTGGGATCGGGCCGATCTCCCGCTTCGACGCGCTGGACGTCGAGGGCTGGGATGCCATGATCGACGTAAATCTGCGCGGCACGCTCTATGGCATCGCCGCTGCCCTTCCCGTGTTTGCACGGCAGGAGAGCGGGCATGTGATCAACGTGATCTCCACGGCGGGCATCAAGATGGTTCCCACCATGGGGGTCTATGCCGCGACGAAGAACGCCGTGCGCACCGCCACGGAGGTGTTGAGGCAAGAGGCAGGGCCGAACCTTCGCGTGACCGAAGTGTCTCCCGGGATGATCGCCACGAATTTCGGAGACGGCATCACCGATCAACCGACGAAGAAAATGATCGGGGAACGTCTTGGGGCAATCGCGATCTCACCCGATGCGATCGCGCGAGGCATTCTCTACGCGATCGATCAGCCGCCCGAGGTCGATGTGGGAAGCATCGTCATCCGCCCAACCGCACAGGACTGATCGCGCGCGCCGAGTCCATCGATCAGCGCGACATGCTCCCTTCCCAGCTTCACTTCGCATCGGCCACCGGGGGCCACGCCGCGTCTCATTCACCATCATGTCCGGCACCATCACGTCCGGGACGCGGCAGCGAAGCATCCGGAGCGCATCGATCGCTCGTTTTCTCGATCAGGCGCAAAGGCCAGAGGAGACCATTGCCGCATGGTTCCGCGGGGTTCTGTATGGCGTCGAGGAGCATCCGGCCCAAACGGGCGCCCAGTTCAGGCAAATTCACCGAAAAACAGGTGAGCGGCGGATCAAGGGCGGCACAAGCCGGTGTATCGCGCGACCCTATTATCGCCACGTCCCTGCCCGGTTCGAGGCCATGCGCGCGCAATCCGGCGTAAACGCCGACCGGGCCATTCTCACTCATGACGAAGATTGCCGTCGGTGGGCGATCGAGAGCGAGTAACCGGCTGGTCGCGACGGCGCTGGCCAGTGCATCCACATCCCCGCGGTACACCAACTCGCTGTCCGCCGTATAACCAGCCTCATCCAGCGTCTGCCGATATGTGCGCACCACGATGTCGCTGAAATTCACGTCACGTCCCGGGGTGATCAGGCCGATTCGCCTATGACCTGAATCGATGAATCGCCGGATTGCCTGCCTCGTCGCCGTCTCGACATCGAGATCGAGCCAGCGATGGCTGCCAGCCGTCAGGCTCCGGCCGAACGTTACAAACGCCGCATGGCGTGCCTCGAGCAACGCGATCCGCTCATCCTCACGCTTGACCTCGGCCAGCAGCCACGCATCGGCGGTTCCCCTGCCAAGGTGACGCCGGATGAACTCCAGCTCATCCTGGTCCCGTCTTATCGGCAATACGATGAGGTCGAGTTGCTCACGCTCGAGCTCGCGCTGCACTCCCTCCAGTACGGCCATGAAGAACGGGTCACCATAAAGCCCGCTTTCCGTCGTAAGTGGCAGGACAAAGACGACCGTGCCCGTCCGGCCTCGCCGCAGCGAGCGACCGGATTGATTGGGCGTGTAGCCGAGGGCGGCAGCGGTCTCGGTGACACGCCGACGCGTCTCTGCACTCACTTCTCCACGATCGTTGAGTGCCCGCGACACTGTGCCGATCGACAGGCTGAGGTGCTTGGCAAGGGCACGAATGTTCATCTTGAGCATCTGGGAGGAAACTACCGATCGGATGCAAGCTCAAATGCGGATTGATATTGTCGCAGCCTTCGCCGTAAACGTTTTCGGAAATATTGGGCTCAAGCCCGATCGTGCATGGGAACCAGGGGATCGCGATGGTGATGGGTCGAAACGCAGCACTGTCCGCGGCCTTGCTGGCACTGAGTGCCGCCCACGGATCTGCTGCTCAGACGGCACCCTCGTCGAATACCGGCCTTGATGCGAGAGGCCATCTTCAAGCCATTGCGATACCGGGACAAAAGAGCTTCGCCTATGCCCGCCTGCGCGAGGGTGTGCAGCTTCGGGTTGGCGGGCTGACCAAGAATCTGATCTTCTACGGTCCGGCAATCGTCAGGATAAATGCCAATCTGGGCGAGAATTACTGGACCGCGCCGAGCCTGGCGGTGATCGGCAAGCCGCAGCCGATCAAGTTCACGATCGCCGAGACAGCCGATCGACTGACGATCAGGAGCGCGAAGCTTCGCATCGAGGTGAGCAAGGCCAATGGCGCGCTGCGATTCTTCGACGCTTCGGGGAAACTCTATACCGAGGAAAAGGCGGACGCTCCGCAAACACTGAAGAAAGTCACGATATCCGGCGCACCGACGATGGAGGCGAGCAATGCCTTCACCCTTCGCCCGGACGAGGCGGTATACGGCCTGGGCTTCAACGCCGAGGAGCATAGCAACCGGCGCGGCAGGGAATTGCTGCTCGTCCAGACCAATGTCGGGATCATCATCCCGGTACTGATGTCGTCTCGTCGTTACGGCGTGCTTTGGGATGACTATTCCCAGATGCGGTTCAAGGACGATGCCGGCGGCGCCTCGATGTGGGCCGAAAGCGCGCCTGGCGGGGTCGACTATTATTTCATGGCCGGCGACACGCCCGACGCCGTCGTCGGCGCCTATCGCGCGCTGACCGGCCAGGCGCCGATGTACCCCAAACAGGCGTTCGGCCTGTTCATGAGCAAGGAGCGGTACAAGACGCAGGACCAGTTGCTCGACGTCGCGCGTACCTTTCGAAAGGAAGGCTTCCCGCTCGATTACATCGTGCAGGACTGGCAATATTGGGGTTCGGACAAGGACGGCAGCTGGAGCGGGATGACGTGGGATCCGACCCGCTATCCCGATCCCGTCGGCATGGCGCGGCAGGTCCACGACATGAACATGAAGCTGATGGTGTCGATCTGGCCGTCGATCGGCGACGACACGGCGCTGGCGCACGAGCTTGACGAGCATGGGCTGCGTTTCAAGCCGGTGCACTGGATATCGAAGCATGCCCGGGTCTACGACGCCTATAGCCCGCTCGGCCGCCAGATATATTTCAAGCACATCAAGTCCGGCCTGCTCGACAAGGGCGTCGACGCGCTGTGGATGGACGGCACCGAGATCGAGGTCAGCAGCGCGATGTGGAACGCGCAGGACAATATCCGCGACACCAAGGCGCTCGGTTCCAACGCGCTCGGCGATTTCACGCGCTATCTCAATCCCTATTCGCTGCTGACGACGCAGGGCACCTATGACGGCCAGCGCGCGGCGAACGACAAGCGCGTCTTCACGCTGACCCGATCGGCCTGGGCCGGTGCGCAACGAACCGCCGCGGCATCATGGAGCGGGGACATCTTCTCGAGCTGGAAGACCCTGCAGCAGCAGGTAGCCGACGGCGTCAACGTGACGGTGACGGGCAATCCCTATTGGACCCAGGACACTGGCGGCTTTTTTGTCGCGGATTTTCCCGGCGGCGAAAAGAACCCGGCGTGGCGCGAGCTCTATGCGCGGTGGCTGCAATTTTCGGCGTTCAACCCGATCATGCGTATCCATGGCACCAACGTCGAGCGCGAGCCTTATCTATTCAAGACGATGGACCCGCAGGTCTATGGCTCGCTGCTGGACAGCACGCGCCTGCGCTATCGCCTGCTCCCCTATATCTATGGGCTGAGCTGGAAGGTGACATCGGACAGCTATACGCTGATGCGGCCGCTGATGATGGACTTTCCCGACGATCGCGCGACCGACCATATCGACGACAGCTTCATGTTCGGCCCGTCCTTTCTGGTCCATCCGGTGACGCGGGCGATGTACCACATCCTGCCGCCGCCCGCCGCGACCATCCCGAGCGATTATCTCCGCACCCCGGACGGGCAGCCGGGCTTGGCGGGCCAATATTTCGAAGGCGAGAATTTCGAGACGCCGAAGAGCCGCTTCGTCGACAAGAAGGTCGATCACAACTGGCCCGATCCGCCCCTGGCTGAAATACCCGCCGGACTTTCCAGCCTGTCGCACTTCTCGGCCCGCTGGGAAGGAACACTGATCGCCCCCGAGGATGGCGAGTATGAGATCGGGATCGAGGGGAATGACGGTTATCGGCTGAAGCTCGACGGCAAGACAGTGGTGGAGGACTGGAAAGCAGGCGCCGCGCGCTACAAAGGCACCGTCGTCCGGTTCAGCAAGGGCCAAGCGGTCAAGGTCGGCATCGACTATTATCAGATCGACGGGAACCGCGTGCTGCGTCTCGCCTGGCGACTGCCGAGCGAGCGGCAGGCGCTGAACGCCCCCGCGCCGGCGCTGAACACTGCCGTGGAGACATATCTGCCCAAGGGAGCCGGCTGGTATGATTTCTGGACAAACCAGCGCTTCGCGGGCGGCGAGCGGGTGACGCGGCAGGCACCGCTCGACATACTCCCGCTCTATGTGCGGGCAGGCTCGATCGTGCCGATGGGGCCTGAGGTTCAATATGCGACCCAGGCACCCGAGGCACCCTATGAGGTGCGTGTCTATCCGGGCGCCGACGCCAGGTTCACCGTCTATGAGGACGACAATGAAACCTATGCCTATGAGAAAGGGCAGCGGGCGACCTATGATCTGACCTGGAACGACCGCGCGCGGACGCTAACGATCGGTGCGCGGAACGGGAGCTTCCCGGGCCTGGTGCAGCGACGCACGTTGAACATCGTCCTTGTCGGTGGCGCGCCTCAGGGCGGCACCGGCGCGATACCGCCCAGCAGGCAGGTCACCTATACCGGCAAAACCGTCATCGTTCGCCTTTGATCAAGCGCTCGAGGCCTGGATTGTCGCGCAGTCGGGCCCGCTGCGTAGCCGGTTGGCATTTTTTATGTAGGAAGAAAGACGATGTTGAAGCGTTTGCTGCTCGTGCCTGCGATGCTCGCCTGTGGTGTTCCTCTCGGCGCCGCACGCGCCGACAATCCTATCATCCAGACCCGCTTTACCGCCGATCCCGCGCCGCTGGTGCATGACGGCGTCGTCTATCTCTACACGAGCCATGACGAGGACGACGCCGATGGCTTCAAGATGCTCGACTGGCGGCTCTACAGTTCGACCGACATGGTCAACTGGACGGACCGGGGCGTGGTCGCCTCGCTCAAGACCTTCCCCTGGGCCGTGCAGAGCAATGACGCCTGGGCACCGCAGGTGATCGAGCGCGGCGGGAAATTCTATCTCTATGTCCCGATCAGCGTCGCCGGGTCGCCCAAGAACGTTATCGCGGTGGCAGTGGCGGACAATCCGGCCGGTCCGTTCAAGGATGTGCTGGGCAAGCCGCTGATTGCGCCGGGACGCGACAATATCGATCCGACCGTGACGATCGACGACGACGGGCAGACCTATCTCTACTGGGGAAATCCGGACCTTTGGTACGTCAAGCTCAACAAGGACATGGTGTCCTATGCCGGCCCCGTAACCAAGATCGAGCCCCGTATCACCGATTATCAGGAAGGGCCGTGGTTCTATAAGCGCAAAGGCCATTATTATATGGGCTTCGCCTCGACCTGCTGCTCGGAAGGTATCGGTTATGCGATGAGCGACAAGCCGACCGGGCCATGGACCTACAAGGGCCCCATCATGGACCATGACAAGCGGGCCACCGGCAATCATCCCGGTATCATCGACTATAAGGGCGGGTCGTATGTGTTCGGGTTCAACTATGAGCTCAACTTCGCGCTGACGCCGATCCACCACGAACGGCGATCGGTGACCGTCGCCAAGTTCGACTATAATGCCGACGGGACCATTCCGAACCTCGGCTGGTGGGACAAGGCCAGTGCGCCCCAACTCGGCACGCTTGACCCTTATCGTCGCGTCGAGGCGGAGACGATCGCCTGGACCTCGCGCATCAAGCGCGATCGCGACCGTCCCTATGCCTGGGCGCCGGGCGTCACCACCACGCAGGATGAGCGCACCGGCGTCTATGTTACCCGCGTCACCGATCGGAGCTACATCAAGGTCGCAGGCGTGGATTTCGGCAAGGCCGGTGCGAAGCAATTCATTGCCCGCGTCGCGAACGGCACCCCCAAATCATCGATCGAGCTTCATCTGGACCGCATAGACGGGCCGTTGATCGGTACGTTGCCAGTCGGCGAAACCGGCGTGCCGGGACAATGGCAGGAAAAGACCGCCACCGTTTCCAACGCGACCGGTATCCATGACCTCTACATGGCATTCAAGGGAGGCAACGAGAGATCGATGTTCGACTTCGATTATTGGCAGTTCGTCCCATGATCGCCTGGAACGGCGGCGGCCGGTCCGTGGCCGCCGTTTAATCGCGGGACCACCGCAAATGGCTTTCCCCGATTTGGGACGATCCTCAGAACGTGATCGGCGTGGCCGTAGCGGTCGCCGGCCTGCCATCTCCCCCCGCCACGGCGCCGGTGCCGATCGACAGCGTGAAGCCATAATGAAGTGGCGCCACCGGGATTCGATAGCGTTGCAGCGGCCTGCCCTGGGGGCTCCAACTGTCGATGCCGCCCAACCCGCTCTGGACCGCGTCAATCATCACACTGACCTCGCCGTGCGGGACGATGTCGCTGCTGCGGCGTGTGCCTGGCGGCCGCCGGGACAGATCCGCATAGGGAAAAGCGAGGACATTGGCGGACAGGGGTTGCTGTCCGGTCACGTTCAGCACGGGCAAATTGGGTCCGCGCACGCTCAGCCACCGCACGCCGACCTTATTTCCAGTCTCCTGCGGCCGCATATAATCATGATTCTGATCAGCGATGGCGCCCGTCCAGCGCCCTAGCGCGGCCCCCGCCTGCCGGTCCCAATAGCTCTCATGCGGGCCTTTGCCGTACCATTCGACCGTGTCGAAGGCGATCGGCATCGTATAAGCGAGGCCGATGCGCAACGGATCGGGCAATCCGGTTGCCAGCGGTGTGAATTGCCCGTCGACGCCAACACTGCCGTCGCCGCGCATCATGTAGCGGCTTTCGAAGCGCGCAGATGCGCCTCCTATGGCAAATCGGACGCGAACGCCGACATCGCCGCCGCTTCGCTCCACCGTCACCGCTTCCACCTTGCGTTCGGCGGACGCCGTTTTCCATATGTCGTGCGTCCGCTCGGTCCCTGTTCCTATATCGTTATCCGTCACTGCCCTGTAGAAGTTCGGAGCCCCACCGATCAGAACGACCTGCCCGTCCTTGCGATAGTCGATGAGACCCGTCCCCCGGTCGATCGTGAGCACCGTCCCGGCCGCAGTCAGGGTGACCTTTCCGTCGTGGTCGCTCGCATCGACCGTTCCTGCCACCACGGGCGTTTCCGGCGCCGCTACGGCCGGCAACACGAACTGGTCCCACGCAATCAGATGACCGGCGGCTACCAGTGGCACTGACCCGCCCCGCGCCCGCGCGGTGAGCGTCACGACATATTCGTGCCCGGCTTTTCGGGCTTCGGGCAGCGCGATGGACAGTTCGCCCTCCGACCGTGCCGCCACGTCCATCGATGGCAGGCTCGACCGCGCCACTTCGACACCGTCTTCCATCAGGATCCAGCCCAGATCGAAGTCGGACAGATTGCGGAAGTCGTGATGATTGAGGACGGTGAACCGCCCGCTGGCGGCATCCCGCGCTCGAAAGGCGATCGGCTGGTAGACCTTGCGCATTTCGAACAGATGGGGGTTCGGTGTCCGGTCCGGCTGGATCAATCCATCGCCGAACTCGATGTCACCGCCAGGATTGGGGCCGTAAATGCCGCCGGTCCCCCAGAAAGGTTCGCCATTCTCGTCGCGGGCATGCATCGACTGGTCCACCCAGTCCCAGATGAAACCGCCCTGCAGCTTGGGATTGGCGTAGATCGCCTCCCAATAGTCGGCCAGGTTACCGCCGCTGTTCCCCTGCATGTGCGAATATTCGCACTGGATCAGTGGCTGGGGGTAACGGCTGTCATGGGCATAGTCGATCGTCTGGTCGACGGTGTAGTACATCGGCGCGAAGATATCGGCATAGGCGTCGGGCTTGGGCCCCGACAGCGTGCCCAAGCCGAGATAGCTGATCAGTCGGGTAGGATCGCGTCGCCGGGCCTCGGCCGCCGCCTTCTCGAACACCGGCCCGGTACCCGCCTCGTTGCCCAGTGACCAGAAGATGATCGATGGATGATTCTTGTCGCGCTCCACCATATTGGCGACGCGCGAAACATGGGCCGCGTCCCAGGCGCGGTCGTATCCGAGCTGGTAGAGTTCGCGCTCCGCGTCACCCTTCCATCCCATTTCCATATAGGCGTGCGATTCGATGTTCGCCTCGTCCATGACGTACAGGCCATATTCGTCCGCGAGGTCGTACCAGCGGGGGTCGTTGGGGTAGTGCGACGTGCGCACCGCATTGACGTTGTTGCGCTTCATCATCTCGATATCCCGACGCATCGAGTCCATCGAGATGACATGGAAGGTATCGGGATCATGCTCGTGCCGGTTCACGCCCCGGATATAGACCGGTCGCCCGTTCACCGTCAGTTGGCCGCCCCGGATTGCCACGTCGCGAAAGCCGATGCGCTGCGCGGTCGCCTGCAGGACGTTCCCATGATCGTCCAGCAACTCGAGGAGCAGCGTATAAAGGTTCGGCGTCTCCGCAGACCAGGGCCGTACGCCGACGAGGCGATCGGCAATCCTTACTGTCTGCTCGGCCTGGCCCGGTCGAACCATCGTGGTGCGGCGTAACAGGCTCTTCGCCCCGTCGAGCAGGGTTGCGCGCACGGTCAACGCCTTTTGCCCCGACAGGACCTTGGCTGCGACATCAAGCGTACCATCGCGCCAGTCATTGGCGAGCCCGGCCCGGACCGCGAAATCGCGGATTCGCGTCCTCGGCGCGGCCATCAGGAATATTTCGCGCTCGATACCGGACACGCGCCAGAAATCCTGGTCCTCCAGATAGGATCCGTCGGACCAGCGATAGATGCGCATCGAGATGTTGTTCCGCCCCGGCCGCAGGAAACGGGTGACATTGAACTCGGAGGGAAGCTTGCTGTCCTCGCTGTACCCGACCTGCTGGCCATTCACCCAGACATAATAAGCAGAACCCGCCGCGCCGATATGCAGCAATACATCGTCGCCGGACCAGTCGGCCGGCACATCGACGTCGCGGCGATAAGAACCCACCGGATTACGGTCGTGCGGGATAAGGGGCCGGTTGGCGGGAAACGGATAGGTGATATTGTTGTAGCGGGCCTGATCATAGCCTTCCGCCTGCCAGTCGGCGGGGACCCGAATCTGCTTCCAGGACGACACATCGAAATCATCGCGGTAGAAATCCGCGGGAGCGCCCTCGACATTGGGTGAAAAGGCAAACCGCCATTTGCCGTTGAGCGAGAGGAACCGGCTGGATGCGGTGCGATCCCCGGCAAGCGCCCGCGCGCGATCTTCGAAGGGAAATCCGGTGGCGCGCGCAGGCTCCTTGCCGCGTTCGAAAATGGCCGGGTTTTCCCAGTCGGGCCGGGCGGCGTCAATTTGGGGCGCAAGCGGCACGGCCGGCCGATTCTGCGCCTGGGTCGCCGGGGAGACAAGGAGAAGGGCCAGTACAACCCAACGAACCGCAAGCATCCTTAGCATCCCCCTATTCAATCGCTTCGCAACTTGTCCGGGTACTTATCATGGGCCGGAGGTTTCTCCCAGCGGCGGTAATGCACCGTCTTTGGCAGGGGATGCATCCCCTGTCCTCGCCCCGGCTCAGGAAATCCGTGGACCTTTCGAGACACGCTGCAACTGAACCTGGCCGATCTCCGCCTGATCGGGCGGCATATCACCATGTCGCTGGCGGTTGGGCTGAACATATTGTCGCACATTGCTCCGATTCGCGATTCGCGATTGCGATGACGGCCGGGATCGATATGTCCGAGTATAAGATCCGTGCGGTTCACGCGGACGATAGTAGCGAGGGATGCTGAAACGACATGACCAGGTTCAAGGCAGTGATGCTCGCGTCCGCAACCTCCCTGGCGGCAGGTCTGATCGCGACCCCGGCCCTGGCGGCCCCGGCCCGCCCGCAGGGGCCGTGCGACCTGTACAATGCGGCCGGCACGCCCTGCGTCACCGCGCACAGCACCACGCGAGCGCTGCTGTCCAGCTATGACGGGCCGCTCTACCAGATCCAGCGCCAGTCCGATGGGCGGATGCTCGACATCGGCATCGTCAAGCCGCGCGACGTGCCGGTGGCGGATGCGGGCGGCTATGCCGATGCCGCCGCGCAGGACCGCTTCTGCGCCGGCACCTTGTGCTTCATCACGCGGATCTACGACCAGTCCGGCAAGGGTAACCACCTGTACCAGGCGCCCCCGGGCCCGCTCTATCCCGGCCCGGCCAAGGGCGCATTCGACGCCCACCCCATCGCCGACATGGCGCCGATCACCATTGCCGGGCACAAGGCATATGGCGTGTACATCATGCCGGGCATGGGTTTTCGCAACAACAACGCCCGCGAACTGCCGATCGACGACGAGCCGGCGGGAATCCATGTGGTGGTCGACGGCAAGCATTTCAGCAATGGGTGCTGCTTCAACTATGGCAACGCCTCCACCAACGGCCTGGCTGTCGGCACGGGCACGATGGAGAGCGTCTATTTCGGCAATTCCAGCGGCTGGGGCAGCGGCGCCGGCAAGGGCCCCTGGATCATGTCCGACATGGAAGCCGGCCTGTTCTCCGGCTATAATGCCGGGGTGAACGCGGCCGATCCGTCGATCGACTGGCGCTTCGTCACCGGCGTGTTCGGCGGCGGCGGCCGCAATTTCTGGAGCCTGCGCGGCGGCGATGCGCAGTCGGGCGGGCTGAAGACCTTCTACGAAGGCGAGCGGCCGGGATCGCGGGAAAACAACGCCTATTTCCCGATGCACAAGAAGGGCGCCATCCAGATGGGTAATGGCGGCGACAATGGCAACGGATCGGCCGGCACCTTCTATGAAGGTGTGATGACGGCCGGCCAGCCGGGCAATGCCATCACCGATGCCGTGCAGGCCAATATCGTGGCGGCTCGGTACGGCGTGCCGCTGCTCACCCAATCGCGGCTGACCAGCTTCCGGCCCGCGGGCACCAGCGATGTCACCGCGACCTTCACCAACAGCACCGGCGCGGCGGCATCGGCCGTGACGCTGGCTGCCACCGTTCCGGCGGGATGGACTGCCCGCGCCACCACCCCGGCCAGCTTCGCCTCGGTCGCGCCGGGCGAAAGCGTGAGCGCGACGTTCCAGGTCACCGCACCGGCCGGAACCAGTGCCGGCTTCCTGACCGCCAGAGCGAACTGGAACAGCGACGGCCGCGCCTTGGCCGATACCAGCCTGCAGCGCGTGCGCAGCGCCGAGCCGGTGAAGATCAACGAAGTGCGCTTCGCCAGCGGCGGCAACGCCACCAACCAGTTCGTCGAACTCTACAACGCTTCCGCGCGGGCGGTGGATATCTCGGCCTGGCAGTTGACCAATACCCGTACCTTCTTTGCCCCGGTGCCGCTGGCGACGATCCCGGCGGGGACCACCCTGGCGCCGAGGGGATTTTACGTGCTCGGCCTGGCCAGCTCCGGGCTGGCGGCGCCGGCGGCGGCGGGCGCCACCACCATCAATGTGCGCAATATCGGCGGGTTCGCGCCGGGCCGGCAGATCAGCATCGACCGCGAAAGCCGGGTGGTGAAGAGCGTCGGCACGGCGGCGACCGTGCCGACGACGATCTTCATTCCGGTATCGACCGGCCCCTGGCTGACCGTGCCGGCGGGATCCACCAACATTCCTGTGATGAACGCGGCCGGCTTCGCAGTGGGTCAGAAGATCGGCATCGATGCGGGCGGACATCACGAGATCGTCACCGTGACCGCGGTGGGCAAAGCGGGCACGCAGACCACGCTGCCGGTGGGGTCGAAAGCGGGCGCGACGGTGATCAAGGTGGCGGACGTTTCCACCATCACGCCGGGCGACATGCTGACGGTCGGCACCGGCCAGCGGCTGGAACACGTCAAGGTCGTGGCGGTCGGCACGCCAGGCGCCGACGGGACGGGCGTGACCCTGTCCGAGCCGCTCAAGTTCGACAACATGGAGGGTGTCGATGTCGCCGGACCGGGCACGGGCATCAGCTTCACCCCCGCCACCCGCTTCGCGCACAGCAGCGGCGAGGCGGTGCAGGCGCTGGGCAGCGGCATCACGCTCGACCGACCGCTCACCCGCGCTCATGCGTACGGCGCGCCGCTGGTCAATCCGGCGGCAACGACCGACGGCTATCAGGGCCCGCGGCCCAATCAATGGTTCGGCGGCGATCTTTCGATCCGGGGCGGGTCGATCGCGCTCGCCGACCCCACCGGCAAGGTGTTGGTGGACGCCATCGTCTATGGATCGCAGCAGGGCAATTCCAGCGCCAGCGGCGCAGTGACCTCGCCCGAGATCGCCACCCTTGAGGGCCTACAACACCAGGGTGGGTGCATCGCGGTGATCCCCGGCGCCGGCTCCGGCCCGAGCGCGCCGGCAACGGCCCTGGCCGCCTCCGCACCGGGCGCGCCCGACCGCAGCGTGGGCCGCTTCCCCGACGGCGCCGACAGCGACAGCCTATGTGCGGATTTCAGGGTTCAGCCGGCGACCAGCGTGCCGCAGGGATCTGTGGCAGGCGCGACCAGCATCCGCGTGGCCAGTGTGGTGGATTTCGTGCCCGGCCAGGTGATCGCCGTGGGCGCGGCCGCCGAGCAAGAACGCGCCGTCATCACCGCCATCGGCACCTCGGGCGCGACCGTGTCGAGCGCGGCCAGCGAGCAGGGCGGAACGGTCATCCCCGTCGCCAGCACGGTCGGGTTCAGCGCGGGGCAGACCATCACCATCGGCGACGGCGCGGATGCCGAGGACGCGGTCATCAAGCTGGCCCAGGGCGGGCGCGCGGGCGCGCGGATCACCGTCACCGAACCGCTGGGTCGCCCGCATGCCACGGGCACGAAGATATCGGGCAGCGGCATCACCCTCGCCACGCCGCTGGCCCGCGGCCATGGCGCGGGCGCGCCGGTGACGGCCGAGCTGCCCACGCCGGGCACGGCGAACCTGTATGCCGAGGCGAAGGCCCGCCAGTGAGGCTGAGACAGCCAGATGACCTTATGGAGATGTCCGGCGTCGCATGCCACTGGATGCTGCTATCAAATACAGGGGGGCCGTGGCGAGACGCCCCCCGTTGTCGAGACGGTGAAGGGCGAGGAATAGCATGATCTGATCTGCGATCAGTCGCGCTCAGCGTCCTCGCCCGGTACGGACGCATGGCGCCCGCCTTCGATCGGCCAGCCATCCTTGGTCCAGTTTTCAAATGCCTAAAATGTCCGGTCAACGGAGACGGCGACTGTCATCGGCGTCCTTATGGTCCAGATCTCACGCCGGCTCAGGATTGTGGAACGGTCCGGCGAATATAATTGCCGACGATAGATATTCTGCGTCCCGGTCAACCCATCGAGTTGCAGCCTGATCCTGGTGGCGGTCAAGCGGCTGGTTTCGACGAACAGGCTGAGATCCTGAGCGTTCCCCGGGCGACCTTCGGACATGTCGCTGCGTCGCCAGAGAAACCGAACCGGTTTCACATTGCCGTCTCATGGCGGTGCTAGCGGGCGCACGGGTGCCAGGCCCCGGGGGCGACATCAGATGATCCGCAAAGTCACACGGTCTTTTGTCACCGCCCTTTCCTTGCTGATGCTGAGCCTGACGGCCGCAACCGCGCAGCAGGAACCCGCCGACGGGATCGAGCATGCCAAGCTTCGGAGCATCCTGAAGCTCGAAGGCGAACTGTTCCACGTCCAGGGCGTCGATTTGGACAGCCGGCATATCTGGGTCACATCGGTCGATATCGCGAACAGCAAGGGCTATATCCACCAGTTCGACCGGGCCACCGGCAGGTTCGTGCGACGATTGGAGCTGACGGACGGCGCGCGATATCATCCGGGTGGCATTTCGCTCCACGGCGGTTCGATCTGGGTTCCCGTTGCGGAATATAAGCCGAACAGCTCGGCCGTGCTCGAAGAGATCGATATGGAGACGCTGCAGCTACGCCGAAAAATCCACGTTGCCGACCATCTCGGTTGCGTAGCGGTGTCGGACCATAGCATCGTCGCGGGCAATTGGGGCAGCCAGTGGCTGTACGTCTTCGATCTGCGCAGCGGCGAACAGGTTCGGGTCCTACCCAACCCTTCGGGCACCAACTATCAGGACATGAAGTTCGTCCATGGCAAGCTTGTTGCGAGCGGGTATCTGACGCCGCTCAGCGGCGCGATCGACTGGATCGACTGGCCCTCGATGAAAGTCGTGCGGACACTGCGCGCGGGAGCAACCGACCGCGCCCAATCCTATACCGGCGAGGGCATGACGCTGAAGGGCCGGGATCTTTTCGTCATTCCGGAAGATGGTCCGAGCCGGTTGTTTCATTTCAGGCTCGATGCCTGACGCCGAAGGCATTTCAATCGCGGGCGTGACGCATGGTGGCTACAAGAGGCCATTCGAGACGGAAACCCGGATCGAATAGCGCGTGGGTCCTGCTCGCTGACTTAGCGGGAGCATGACGATGGTTGAACGCACCGAGGCCGAGCAGGCGGCGAAGATGGCCAAAGAAGGCGGCGCACGATCGTATCGTCGATTCCAGACAGCGCGAGAAGGGCCTGCCGATCGTCCACACCGGCAAGGGCAAGACCAGCGCTGCGCTTGGCATGGTGGTCCGCGCGATCGGGCACGGGATGAAGGTCAGCGTCGTCCAGTTCGTGAAGGGCGCGATGGCGACCGGCGAGAAGGGCGTGTTCGACCGCTTCGAATTTTGAGTACAATATCGTTCTGTGTCATTTGGCGGCTTCTCTTGCGCAGGCCATGAGATGCGACATCGCACGCGCGACATGTTTTTCGACCGCGCTCGGCGAAATGCCGAAACGCTCCGCAATCAGCTCCTTTTCGATATTCTCGACGCGATAGAGGATGAAGATCGAGCGCGTCGTGACCGGCAGGTCGCCGAGCGAACAAAGGAACTGGACATGACGCTCTTCGCGGCAGCGAGACGTTCGGGATCGAGGAAGTCGATGCTTTGCCCGTAAAGCTCGCGCACGGCATCGGCCTGGTCGGTCCGGCCCCTGCCGTAGCGGGCGCGATCCCGGAGAAGGTTGGCCGCGATCTGGAAGATGTAACCGGCATGCAGGCCGCTTTGCCGGGCGTCGCCGCCGAACAGGCGCGCGAAGGTCTCCTGAGTCAGATCCTCTGCCTCGGCCCCGTCGCGCACCCGCTTCAGGAAGAACGAGATAAGCGCCGGTCGCCAGCGCGGACCTCGACATCTACCTCAAGGCTTCTTTCACCAAGCAGGTCGCACTTCCCCATTCGAGCATTCCAATGGGTAATACGTCCCAGAGCGCCAAACACACAGCATCACCGACAACGCATGACAATCCGGCGGTCCTCAGCCACTCTACCGGATGCAACACGTCAGCGATCCCATCGGAGCCCGCTCGTTCAGTTGAGCCTCACTCCGGCTCGAAATTGTGCAGGATCACCGGGCGCGGGTTGAACGGAATGCGCGTCGACATCGGCGTCGACGGGCTGTTGCCGGCACGGTGCCAGCGGCCCTTGGCTGCGGTGACGACGTCGCCTTGATCAGCTTCGAAATAGGGGAAGCCCTCGATCTGGTAGCCGATCTTGCCCTCCATGATGAACCAGAACTCGGTCCAGTCGACATGGAAATGGCCCTTGTTGGTCGCCGGCGGCACTGGCGCGGCCTTGCTGCGCAGGATGTTCGAGGTGAAGTGATCGTCCCACACGAACTTGCCGTTATAGGTCTTGTCGCCGACCGCGATGTCCTTCTGGAAATCGACCCAGATCGGATTGCTCGTGCCACCCGTGGTGATGGTCGCCGGCCCCGGATTGCCGCGCACCTTCACATAGGTACGGCCCGGATAGGCATCGGGCGTTTCGGAGAGCGGGAAGAGCGGTGGCGAGCCGGCCTGGCGCACTTCGAAACGGAGCGAGGGCTTATCGCCCACTGTCTCGATCGTATAGAGATGGCGGAACGGCACGCTAACCATGAAGCCCTTGGTCGCGACGAACGGCTCGACACCGTCGATCGTCACCTTCATCGAGCCGTCCTGCACGATCCAGACGACCCGGTCGTCGCCATACATGCGCGCCTTGGTCTTCTTGCCTGCGCCGAGCGAGATATAGTCCGCATCCTGTTCCTGGTTGCGGATGATCGGCTGAACCCAGTCGGTCTTGCCACGATGCGCAGCGAGGATCTCGGACAGTTTCCAGTGCACCTTGTTGGGCGCGACGTAGGGCGTCGGCTTGGTCGGCTTGGCCGACCAGTAATTCTCCGCGATCTTCTGCCCGGCGGGCATCGGTTCGGTTTGCGGCACAAACTGCGCGGCCGCCATGCACGCCGTTGAGACCGCGACAGCCGCCGCCCCGAAATACAACAAGGCCTTCATCATACTCTCCCTCCAACGGCGTTGTCCCGCCTCGTTCATAGGGATGCATGACATCGATTTTGCATGCAAGGTGCCGGGACTGTATCTGGCGACAGTTTATTCCGCCCGGTCGAGCATCCTGATGATGCCGGAGAAATCCACACCGCCCTGCCCCTCGGCCGCGAACTTCTCATAAAGCTCGGCCGCCTTCGCACCCATCGGCGTGTCGGCATGCGCCCCGGCTGCCGCTTCCATCGCGAGACGCAAGTCCTTGAGCATCAGCGCAGCGGCGAAGCCGCCCTGATAGTCATGATCCGCGGGCGTATCGGGGCCAACGCCGGGCAGCGGCGCATAAGTGGTCATCGACCAGCTCTGCCCCGACGAGACCGACGAGATGTCGAAGAATTTCTGCGGGTCGAGCCCAAGCTTCCGCGCCAGCAGGAACGCCTCGCAGGTCGCGACCATCGTCGCGCCGAGCAGCATGTTGTTAGCGATCTTCGCGGTCTGGCCGGTACCGCTGTCGCCCGCATGGATCACTGCCTTGCCCATGTCGGAGAGGAAAGGCTCGGCCCGGTCGAACGCCTCGACGCTGCCGCCGACCATGAAAGTCAGCGTGCCGGCATTGGCCGCGCCGATGCCACCGGAGACGGGTGCGTCGACCGAGGTCAGGCCCTTGGCCAGCGCTGCCTCACCGATGCGCTTGGCCGTCGCGACGTCGATCGTCGAACAGTCGATCAGGATCGCCGACGCAGGCGCGGTGCCGAAAAGGCTTTCAGTATAGACCTGCTCCACATGCTTGCCGGCGGGCAACATGGTGATGATCGCCTCCGCGCCATCGGCCGCTTCCTCCGCACTTGCGACGGGCAGGCAACCGGCGGCTTTGGCGCGTTCAAGCGCTTCGGCGGAGAGATCGAAGGCGCGGACGTCGTGCCCCTTCTTCGCGAGATTCGCGGCCATGCCGCCGCCCATATTTCCGAGACCGATGAATCCGACGCGTGCCATTTTTCTATCCTTCTCCCCTCCCGCWWGCGRGAGGGGGAGCAATAATTACTTGCCCGTCCAGTTACCCGGGCGCTTCTCTACAAACGCCGCCATGCCTTCCTTCTGGTCCGCCGTGCCGAACAGGCCGTGGAACAGGCGCCGTTCGAACTGCACGCCCATGGCGAGCCCGGTCTCGAACGCCGCATTGACCATTTCCTTGTTCGCCTTGACCGCGAGCGGCGCCATCGATGCGATCGCGGCAGCGGTCTTCACCGCTTCCTCGACCAGATCAGCGGCAGGGACGATACGGCTGACCAGCCCGGCGCGTTCAGCCTCGTCGGCGCCCATCATGCGGCCGGTAAGACACATCTCCATCGCCTTGGCCTTGCCCACGGCGCGGGTGAGCCGCTGGGAGCCGCCCATGCCAGGGGCCACCGCGAGCTTGATCTCGGGCTGGCCGAACTTCGCCGTGTCCGCGGCAAGGATGAAATCGCACATCATCGCCAGCTCGCACCCGCCACCGAGCGCGAATCCGGCGACCGCAGCGATGATCGGCTTGCGCGTGGCCGTGAACTTCTCCCAGCCGGCGAAGAAATTGTGGCCGTACATGTCGGCAAAGCCCTGGGCCTGCATCTCCTTGATGTCGGCGCCGGCGGCAAAGGCCTTTTCGCTGCCGGTGAGGACGGCGCAGCCCTGTGTCTCGTCCGCATCGAACGCGGCCGTGGCGGCGATCAGGTCGGCCAGCACCTGGCTGTTGAGCGCGTTCAGCGCGTGCGGTCGGTTGAGCGTGATCAGCGTGACGGCGCCGCGCTGCTCGACGAGGAGGGTTTCATATTCTGCCATGGGGTGTTCCTTATGCGGGGGTCCACGCCTCGCCGTCAGGCAAGGGTGCGAAGATCTGGTCGATGACATGATCGGTCACGCCCTCCGGCGTGGGCGGATCCCATTTGGGCGCGTTGTCCTTGTCGACGATCACCGCGCGGACCCCTTCAAGGAAGTCGTGACGCTGAACGACATGGGCACCGACGGCATATTCCTGGCGCATCTCGTCCTCGAAGGTCGGCATCATCGCGCCTTCCTCGAGCAGGCGGAGCGAGACCTTCATCGTTTGGGGTGATTTGGTACGCAGCGTGGCAAGCTGGGCCTGCGCCCATTCGCCCTTGTCGGCTTCGAGTGCGGCGAAGATGTCTTCCAGCACATCCGACGCGAACAGCCGGTCGATCGCCTCGCGGTGGGCGAGGATTCGGGCCTCGGGGGCGGTCGCCGACAGATCGTCGAGGATCGCGGCGATCTCCTGCGGCTCGGCGGTGATGCGGGCCTTGGCCTCATCCAGTGCCTCGCTCGGCACATAATGACTGGCAAGACCAAGCGCGAGGCACTCGGCGCCATCCAGTCGATGGCCGGTCAGCGCGAGATATTGCCCTGTCCGGCCCGGCAGGCGCGAGAGATACCATCCGCCGCCGACATCGGGGAACAGGCCGATGCCGGTCTCTGGCATGGCGAGCCGGGTGTTCTCGGTCGCCACCCGATAACGCGCCGGCTGCGACAGACCGACGCCGCCGCCCATGGTGATACCGTCCATGAAGGCGACGATCGGCTTGGCATAGGTGAACAGCCGGTGGTTCATCCGGTATTCGGTGTGGAAGAATTCCCGCGCCTCCGCGCCGTCCTTCGCGCCGCTTTCCGCGAGCATGCGGATGTCACCCCCCGCGCAGAAACCGCGGCCCTCGGCATGATCGATCAATACCGCCTCGACATCGAGGTCGATCCGCCACGCTTCGAGCGCCGCCAGAATCTCGGCGCACATCGCGGTGTTGAGTGCGTGAATCGCCTTGGGCCGGTTGAGCCGGATCCGGGCGACTTTACTGCTGTTCTGAGTGATAACGTCGGTGGTCATCGATTCAATCTACCAACAAGAGCGAGCGGGCACATTTCCCTCTCCCAGCGGGGGAGGGAGATACGTGCGAACGTCTGTCACTGCCGCGTCAGGTCCCGGCCGACGATCATGCGCATCACCTGGTTCGTGCCCTCCAGGATCGAGTGCACGCGCAGATCGCGCCAGAAACGTTCGATCGGATAGTCCATCAGATAGCCATAGCCGCCATGGAGCTGCAACGCGCGGTCGGCGACGGACGATCCGGTGTCGGTCGCGAGACGCTTGGCCATCGCCGCGAACTTGGTCTTGTCCGGCGCGTTGGCCGTGACCTTGGCCGCCGCCATATAGAGCAGCGCGCGGGCCGCCTCGAGCTCCGTCGCCATGTCGGCGAGCATGAACTGGGTGTTCTGGAAATCCGCGATGGCGGTGCCGAACTGCTTGCGGTCCTTGGTGTATCTGATCGCTTCGTCGAGACACCGCTGCGCCCCGCCGAGCGAGCAGGCGCCGATATTGAGCCTGCCACCGTCCAGGCCCATCATCGCGATACGGAACCCCTCCCCTTCGGCGCCGACGAGGTTCCCCTTCGGCACACGCACGCCGTCGAACATCACCTGCGCAGTAGGCTGCGAGTGCCAACCGAGCTTGCGCTCGTTCGCGCCGAAGCTGACGCCCGGCATGCCTTTCTCGATCACCAGGCAGGAGATGCCCTTCGGCCCCTCCTCGCCGGTGCGGACCATGGTGACGTAGATCTCGTTCTCGCCGCCGCCCGAGATGAACTGCTTCGAGCCGGTGACGACATAATCGTCGCCGTCCTTGACCGCCCTGGTCTTGAGCGCCGCTGCGTCGGAGCCGGAGCCGGGCTCGGTCAGACAATAGCTTGCGATCTCGTCCATCGTGACGAGGCGGGGCAGATATTTGTCTTTAACCGCCTGGCTACCGAACCGGTCGATCATCCACGACGCCATGTTGTGGATCGAGATGAAGGCCGAGGTGGACGCGCAACCATAGGCCATCGCCTCCATGATCAGCGCCGATTCCAGCCGGCCGAGGTTGATGCCCCCACTCTCCTCCGAGACATAGATCGCGGCAAAGCCTAGCTCGGCCGCGGCCTTGATCGTCTCGCGCGGGAAGATGTGCTTCTCGTCCCATTCGGCCGCGAACGGCGTGATGCGATCCGCGGTGAACTTGCGCGCAAGATCCTGGATCTCGCGCTGATCGTCGGTGATGTCGAATTGCTGGGTCATGCAGATGTTCCTGAGAGAAAAAACTTCGCGCCTCTGCGCGGCGAGGCGGCATTTCCGGACACCGGACCGGGGTCTATCGCGCTTGACGGAGAATTCCCACAGGCGTGATGGACGGCGTTTCGCGGGCCAGCCATAACGGCCGCGATATGACGCGGCTGATGCTCCTCGATACGGTGATGCGCGTACTGGCAATCGGCCAGCTGCTGCTGATCGCGATGGTGATCGGCCGCGGCCGGGCGCCGAAACCGATACGGATCGCGACGGCGATGCTGCTGATCGGCGTATGCTGTTACCTGACCCTGGCGACCTATCTGTTCCGGCCGGTCGAGGGCCCGCTCTGGGCGCTGATCCAACTTGCCGCGCAGTCGGTGCCGCTGCTGCTGTGGATCTTCGCCCATCTGCTGTTCGAACGCGCGATCGACCGGCGGGCCCTGATCGCCGGCATCGTGGTTACCCTCGGCTGCTGGATCTGCTTCTTCTTCGCGCGCTATGCGGTGATCGACCCGCGGTTTGCGATCTCCCTGGTTCAGCGCGGCGCTTCGCTCATCCTCATCAGCCATGCGATCCTGATCGCGCTTCGCGAGCGGGGCGACGACCTGATCGAGAAGCGCCGCCAGCTCCGCGTCGGATTCGTGATCGTCGTGGGGACACTGGCCTTCATCGTGATCGTACTGGAGATGCTGTTCGGATTCCGCCGCGCGGATCCGAGCATCGCCCTCGCACAGGCCCTCGCGATCCTGATCGCCACGACGGCGATGGGCGTCGCCCTGCTGCAAAGCGATCCCGAGTTGCTGTTCGACCCGGCCCAGCCCGAGCCCGAACCGGCGCCAAGCTTCAGCCCCTCCGAGCATGTGCTCAACCGCAAGCTGGAGACGGCAATCGCGGAGGCGATCTATCGCGAGCCGGGCCTGAGCATCGGTGCGCTGGCCGAGCTGCTCGAGACGCCCGAGCACCGGCTGCGCAGCCTGATCAACCAGCGGCTCGGCTATCGCAATTTCTCGGCGTTCCTGAACCACCACCGGATCGGCGAGGCCAAGGCACTGCTGGTCGACCCGATGCATGTCGACCTGCCGATCCTGACCATCGCGATGGACCTGGGATATGGCTCGCTCGCGCCGTTCAACCGCGCCTTTCGCGAGACCGTCGGCCAGTCGCCGAGCGAATATCGCCGCACGAACATCGTGCGGAACTGAAAAAAGGCGATCGATTCCGGAATCGATCGGCATTTTTCGGGGCAGCGCAGCGGCGGAAAGCGCGGCCGGGTAGGCTGAGAGCCGAACCCAATCGAACGGAGCACCCAAGTGATCGGCACTTTGATCGGAACCCTGCAGATCGTCAGCGAGCACTGGCTGCACAGCTTCACCATCGAGATGACGCGCTACCTGATCGGGGCCGCGGGGATCGCGATCCTCTATTGGCTGTTGCGCCGCTGGACCGCGCCGCGCCGCATCCAGCAACGCGCCGCGACCATGGCCGACCGCCGGCGCGAGCTGACGCTCTCGGTGCAGACGGTCGCGGTCTTCGGCGTGGTCGATCTGATCGCCTTCGCGCTGATCACCGGCGGCGTGATCGCCATCGCGCATGATTTCAATCCGTGGCTGGTAGCGGTGCAGGCGGTCGCCCTCGCGATCGCGCACGATGCCTATTTCTACTGGATGCACCGCGGGCTCCACCTGCGCGCGATGTTCCGCCGCGCCCATGCCGCGCACCACCAGTCGCGTACGCCGACGTCCTGGGCAGCCTACGCCTTCGCGCCGATCGAGGCCGTGTTCGAGGCTCTCTACGTGCCGATCGCCCTGCTGCTCCTGTCACTGTTCGGGCCGATCTATCCGCTCGCCATCTTCATCTTCCTTGGCCACCAGATCGCGCGCAACGCGATCGGCCATTCCGGGCATGAACTCGCCTGGTCCGGCTTCACGCGGTCGCCCTGGACCGGCTGGCTGACCACCACCACGCACCACGACCTGCACCATAGCGAGGGCCGGTATAATTTCGGCCTCTACTTCAGCTGGTGGGACCGGTGGATGGGCACCGAGCATCCGAAATATCATGCGCGGTTCGAGAGCGTGGCGGCGCGGAATTTGGTGGAAGGCAGCCCGGCCACCGCCTGACCCTCACAGCCACGGGCCCACACGGGTCCATGGCTGGAAAGATCGAGGCAGCCCGGCAAGTGCCTCACCCCATGGTCGGAATGACGAAGGCGTTGGCGCCATCGCCCACACCGCCATCCGGCCAGCGCTGCGTGACCGTCTTGATCTTGGTCCAGAACTTCACGCCTTCCATGCCATGCTGGTTGGTGTCGCCGAACCCGGAACGCTTCCAGCCGCCAAAGCTGTGATAGGCGATCGGCACCGGGATCGGCACGTTGATGCCGACCATGCCGACATTGACGCGCGAGGCGAATTCGCGGGCGGCATGGCCGTTACGGGTGAAGATGGCGACGCCGTTGCCATATTGGTGCTCCGACGGCAGGCGCACGGCGTGCTCGAAATCGTCGGCGCGGACGATCTGCAGCACGGGGCCGAAAATCTCTTCCTTGTACGCCTGCATGTCTGGCGTGACGTGGTCGAACAGCGACGGGCCGACAAAGAAGCCCTGCTCATGTCCCTGAAGCTCGAAACCGCGGCCGTCGACGACCAGCTCGGCGCCTTCGTCGACGCCGGTCTGGATCCAGTTCTCGATGCGCTGCTTGTGCGCGGCGTTCACCACCGGGCCGTAATGCGCCTCGGCATCGGTCGACACGCCTACCCGCAGCGCCTCGATCGCGGGGATCAGCTTTTCGCGCAGCGCAATGGCGGTCTTCTCGCCGACCGGCACGACCACCGGGAGCGCCATGCAGCGCTCGCCGGCCGAGCCGAAGGCGGCGCCCGAGAGATCGGCAACGACTTGGTCGAGATCGGCATCCGGCATGACGATGCCATGGTTCTTCGCCCCGCCCATCGCCTGGACGCGCTTACCGGCGGCGACACCGCGCTTGTAGACATAATGCGCGATGTCGGACGAGCCGACGAAGCTGACCGCCGAGATCGCCGGATGATCGAGGATCGCGTCGACCATTTCCTTGTCGCCGTGCACGACCTGGAAAATGCCCTCCGGCAGGCCAGCCTCGAGGAACAGCTGCCCGAGCCGCACCGGCACCGACGGATCGCGCTCGCTCGGCTTCAGGATGAAGGCGTTGCCCACCGCCATCGCGATGCTAGACATCCATAGCGGGATCATCGCCGGGAAGTTGAACGGGGTGATACCGGCGCCGATGCCGAGCGGCTGGCGCATCGAATAGACGTCGATGCCCGGGCCGGCGCCCTGGGTATATTCGCCCTTCAGCGCGTGCGGAATGCCGCAGGCGAACTCGACGACCTCAAGGCCGCGCTGGATATCGCCCTTCGCATCGGCGACGACCTTGCCATGTTCGGACGAGAGCAGGTGCGCCAGCTCGTCCATGTTCTTTTCGACGAGCGCCTTGAAGGCAAACATCACGCGGGCGCGGCGCTGCGGGTTGGTGGCCGCCCAGGCCGGCTGCGCCTGTTGCGCGGCGGCGATGGCGGCATCGAGCACCGCCTGGTCGCCGAGATTGACGGTTGCCTGGACCTGGCCGGTATTGGGGTCGAACACATCGGCCGTCCGGCCCGAACCGCCGCCGCTGAGGCCCGCGACGTGATGATCGATGAGGCGCATGTCGAACCTTCCCAAAACTTTTGTCTCCCCTTCCTTACGCTCGGAGAATTTGCAGGCAAGGTGCCGAGGGTGCATGTGACGCCTGCAATTATGCAGGACTGAGACGAGATGTTCGATTGGGACGACCTGCGGATATTCCTGGCGGTGGCGCGGTCGCGGCATCTTGCCTCTGCGGCGCGATCTCTGGGGATGGATGCGACGACGGTGGGGCGGCGGCTGCGGCGGCTCGCCGCGGCGCTCCAGTCGGAATTGTTCGAGATGGAGGCGGGCGAGCGGCGGCTGACCGAGCAGGGCCAGGCCTTGTTCGCCCATGCCGAGACGATCGAGAGCACCGCGTTGCACGCGCTGGGCGAAGTGGGCGGCGGATCGAACCAGGCGACCGGGCATGTGCGGCTGAGCGTCGCCGAGGGGGTCGCCACATGGGTGCTGGCGCCGCGCCTGCCCGAGTTCCGCAAGCGTCATCCCGATATCAGGCTCGACCTCGTCACCGCGTCCGGGTTCCTCAACCCGTCGAAGCGCGAGGCCGATATCGCGGTGATGATGGCCCGGCCGCGCCATGGCCGGCTGATCGCGGCGAAGCTCGCCGATTACCGGCTGCGGCTCTATGCGGCGCAGGGCTATCTCGACGCGCACGGCCCGATCGGTTCGATCGAAGAACTGAACGGGCACACGCTCATCGGCTATGTACCCGAATTTCTTTACTCGCCGGAACTCGACTATCTGGGGGAGGTCGCGCCGGGGTTCGATGCCAATCTGCGCTCGACCAGCATCAACGTACAGTATAGCGCCATCGCCAACGGCACCGGCATCGGCGTGCTGCCAAGCTTCATCGCCGACCAGGACCCAGGCCTTACCATGTTGTTCCCCGACCAGGTCGATATCGTGCGTAGCTTCTGGCTGGTGACGCACAGCGACATGCGACGGCTCGCACGGATCGAAGCAGTGCTGGACTGGTTGAAGGAGTCGGCGACGGGCCCGTTGCGGCCGTCGATATTTGCCCCCGGGAGGACATCATGAGCGTCGCATTCCGCCGCGAGAGCGACGAGGAACACAAGGAACCGAAGTTCGAGTTGCCGCTGCCACCGGGGCCGAACCTGGTGACGGCGCGCGGACTGGCGCTGATCGATGCGCGCGTGGCCGCGCTTGAGACCGAGATCGCGGCCGAGGCGGACGAGACGGCGCGCGAGGTACTGAAGCGCGAGCTACGCTACTGGAACACCCGCCAGACCACGGCGATGCTCGCCCCCGACCCCGATGGCGAGGACGTCGCGTTCGGCACGCGGGTGACGTTCCGCCTCAACGGCGCGCTGCGCACGATCGATATCGTCGGCAGCGACGAGGCCGACCCGGCGGCGGGGCGCATCGCGTTCACCGCGCCGCTGGCGAACGCGATGATCGGCGCCGAGGCCGGCGAATTTCTCGACTATAACGGCAAGGCCAATGCGATCGAGATCGTAGAGATCGGTCGAGCAGGCAACGAGAAACCTGAACGGGAGTAATACGCCTGACACACTTTGCGACAATCCGAATCCTTGTCGATGCGGATGCGTGCCCCGTAAAGGACGAGACCTACAAGGTGGCCTTTCGCCACGAGGTGCCGGTGGCGATCGTGAGTAACAGCATCATGCGAATTCCTGTCCATCCTTTGGTGGAGCGGGTAGTCGTGAGCGACGGATTCGACGCCGCCGATGACTGGATCGCCGAGCGCGCCGACGCCGCCGCCGTGGTCGTGACGGCGGACATCCTGCTCGCCGACCGGTGCCTCAAGGCCGGTGCCACCGTGATCTCGCCGACCGGCAAACCCTTCACCACCAGCTCGATCGGGGCCGCCGTCGCGACCCGCGCGATCATGGCCGACCTGCGCGCCGGCGGCGACGTGATCGGCGGGCCGGCCCCTTTTTCGAAGACGGATCGTTCCCGCTTCCTCTCGGCGCTCGACCAGGCGCTGGTGTCACTCAAGCGCAGGGGTCTTTCGTCATGAGCGAGGACAGATTCGAACGTCACCGCCAGCCATGGACCAGCGACGAGATCCAGAAGCTGCACACCCTCGCCAAAAAAGGCATGGCGCTCAAGGCGATAGCCAAGGCGCTCAAGCGGAGCGAGGAATCCACGAAGGATCGCGCAAAGGCGGATGGCCTGTCTATCGCGAAACTTCGATAGGATATAGGATATAGGACCAGAACAAAGCATTTGCTGGACCGTCGGTGACGGGACAGGAACCGAGGGCTGAGGGATGTTGTTCGGCATTTTTTTTGCGTGGGAATCCCCCATCGCAAATGCCGCTGCGGTCTGAAGCGATGGAGAAAGAATGACCGTGCGATCGCTTAACCCTGTGCGTATGTCCTCGCTTGCCGTGCTTGCCGCGGCCATGCTGCTGTCCGGCTGCGGCAAGGCCGACCCGCAGGAGCAGGGCGGCGGCGGCCGCCGTCGCGGCCCGCAAGGCCCGCCGCAGGTCGGCTTTATCGTCGTCCAGCCGACCAGCGTCGCGATCATCACCGAACTGGCCGGCCGCACCACCGCCTATGAAAGCTCCGAGGTGCGCCCGCAGGTATCGGGCGTGATCTATCGTCGCTTCTTCACCGAAGGCGCCCTCGTCAAGCAGGGCCAGCCGCTCTACCAGATCGACCCGAGCCTCTATCGCGCGGCGGCCAACCAGGCCTCGGCCAATCTGGCCAGTGCGAGCGCGAGCGCCGAGGCGGCCAGGGTCAAGGCCGACCGCTACAAGCCGCTGGCCGATATCGAGGCGGTGGCGAAGCAGGATTATACCGACGCCCTCGCCCAGGCACGCCAGGCCGCGGCAGCCGTCGCGCAGAACCGTGCGGCACTCGACACGGCGAAGGTCAATCTGCGTTTCACCACGGTCCCCGCCCCAATCACGGGCCGGATCGGGCGCTCGCTCTACACGGTGGGCGCACTGGTCACGACCAACCAGGCCGATCCGCTCGCGACGATCCAGCGGCTCGACCCGATGTATGTCGACATCCAGCAATCGAGCGCCGATCTGCTGCGGCTGCGCCGCGCGCTTGCATCGGGCGGCCACAGCCCGACCAATGCCGAAGTGCGCCTGAAGCTTGAGGATGGCAGCGATTATGGCCCCGCCGGCTCGATCGAATTCTCCGAAGTGGTGGTGAGCCCGACGACCGGCACGGTGACGTTGCGCGCCCGCTTCCCCAACCCGCAGGGCGAATTGCTGCCGGGCATGTTCGTGCGGGCGAGCTTCGCCCAGTCGGTCGATAACAACGCCTTCCTCATCCCGCAGCCGGCCGTGTCGCGCGACCCGAAGGGCGGCGCGACGGTGTTCATCGTCGGGCCCGGCAACAAGGCCATCCAGCGTACCGTAACCGCGACCAAGGCAATCGGCACCAACTGGGTCGTCACCTCCGGCATCAACAAGGGCGACAAGGTGATCGTCCAGGGCGTCGGCAAGACGCTGCCCAACCAGGTGGTGAAGCCGGTGCCGGCGAGCCAGCCGGAACGGATCGGCGCGCCCCAGAAGGGTGCAGACGGCAACAAGACCGGAGGCCAGGGCAACCAGGCCGGCCAGACGCGCGGTTGATCGGACAGTGATTTCACGCATCTTCATCGACCGGCCGATCTTCGCCTGGGTCGTCGCCATCATCATCATGCTCGCCGGTGTGGGCGCGATCTTCACCCTGCCAATCGAGCAGTTCCCCGACGTGGCGCCGCCCAACGTCAACATCCGCGCCAATTACCCCGGCGCCTCGTCCGAGACGCTGGAGAACAGCGTCACGCAGGTGATCGAGCAACAGCTGACCGGCATCGACGGGCTGCTCTATTTCAGCTCCAATTCGAACTCGCGCGGCGGCGTGAGCATCAGCGCGACCTTCGCCAAGGGCATCGACCCCGACATCGCGCAGGTGCAGGTGCAGAACAAGGTGCAGCAGGCGTTGCCACGCCTGCCCTCCCAGGTGCAGCAGCAGGGCCTGACGGTCACCAAGTCCAACCCCGACTTCCTGATGGTCGCGGCGATCTTCGACACGACCGATACGCGCACCAACCAGGACGTGTCGGATTACATGGTCTCCACCCTGCAGGAGCCGATCGGCCGCCTGGAAGGCGTGGGCGACATCAACGTGTTCGGATCGCAATATGCGATGCGCGTGTGGTTGAACCCGGACCGGCTCGCCAGCTATTCGCTGATGCCGAGCGACATCATCGCCGCAATCACGGCGCAGAATGCCGAAGTCGCGGCGGGCGAAGTGGGCGGCGTGCCCAACAGCCCGGACCAGGCGCTGAACGCCACGGTGACGGCACAGAGCCGCCTGTCGACGCCCGCGCAGTTCGCCAATATCGTGGTGAAGACTCAACCCGACGGATCGACGCTTCACCTGAAGGATGTCGCACGGGTCGAGCTGGGATCCGAAAATTACGGCATCGTCAGCCGGATCAACGGCCATCCCGGCGCCGGCATCGCCGTCAGCCTCGCGCCGGGGGCAGACGCGCTCAAGACCGCCGAACTGGTCAAGGCCGAGATCGCTGCGCAGGCGAAGAAATTCCCGGCCGGCTTCGACTATGATTTCCCGCAGGACGTGACCGAATTCATCAAGCTGTCGGTCGAGGAAGTGGTCTGGACGCTGATCGAGGCGATCATCCTGGTCGTCATCGTCATGTTCATCTTCCTGCAGAGCTGGCGCGCGACCCTGATCCCGACGATCGCGGTGCCGGTCGTGCTGCTGGGCACCTTCGCGATCTTTGCCGTTGCCGGCTTCACGATCAACACGCTGACGATGTTCGGCCTGGTGCTGGCGATCGGACTGCTCGTCGACGACGCGATCGTCGTGGTGGAGAATGTCGAGCGGCTGATGGATGAGAATCCGGGCATGAGCCCGCGCGATGCGACGATCGAGTCGATGAACGAGATCACCGTCGCGCTGATCGCCATCGCGCTGGTGCTGTCGGCCGTGTTCCTGCCGATGGCGTTCTTCGGCGGATCGACCGGCGTTATCTATCGGCAATTCTCCGTCACGATCGTCTCGGCGATGGTGCTGTCCGTGGTGGTGGCCCTGGTTCTGACGCCCGCGCTGACCGCGACGATGCTCAAGCGCAAGGAAGACGAGCACGAGAGCAAATATGCCTGGGTCCGCGCCGTCAACCACCGGATGGAAGGCGCGAAGACCTGGTTCAACAGCAATTTCGAGCGCAATCAGGACCGCTATACCAAGGCAGTCGGCAAGGTCGTCGATCGCAAATTCCTGTTCCTGGCGATCTATGGCGTGACCGTGGCGATCCTGGCGATCATGTTCATCCGGTTGCCGACCGGCTTCCTGCCGACCGAAGATCAGGGCACGACGAGCATCCAGTTCAACCTCGGGCCAGGCGCGACGATCGGCAAGACTCAGCAGGCGCAGCGCGAGATCGAGAAATATTTCCTGAAGACAGCCGGCAAGAACACCGACGCGATCATGACGGTCGCGGGCGGCGGCGGTGGCGGCCAGAATACCGGCCGCGGTTTCGTGGCGCTAAAGGACTGGTCGGAACGCAAGGGCGAAAAGAACGGCGCACAGGCGATCGCTCGCGGCGCGACCCAGGCGCTGGGCGGCCTGCGCGATGTCGAATTCTATGCGACGGTGCCGTCGGCTGTGCGCGGCCTCGGCCAGTCGGCCGGTTTCCAGATGGAGCTGCAGAATACCGGCGGACTGAGCCGTCAGGAGTTCAAGGCGGTACGCGACAAGCTACTCGCGGCGGCCCGCGCGGATTCCTCGCTTCAGGCAGTCCGGCCGACCGACCTACAGGACCAGCCTACCCTGAAGGTCGATGTCGATCCCCAGAAGCTGAGCACGCTCGGGCTGAGCCAGGCCGACGTCAACAACACGCTGTCGACCGCATGGGGCGGCCGCTACGTCAACGACTTCAACGACCGCGGCCGCGTGAAGCGCGTCTATGTCCAGGGCGATGCGCCATACCGCGCCTCGCCGGACGATATCGCCGCCTGGTATGTCCGCGGATCGACCGGCCAGATGGCGCCTTTCTCGTCCTTCGCCAATGTCACCTGGGGCACGGCGCCGTCGTCGCTCAGCCGGTTCGGCGGCTTCTCGTCCTACGAGCTGCAGGGCCAGGCGGCACCGGGCGTCAGCTCGGGCGAAGCGATGGCGAAAATGGAACAGCTTGCCGCGCAATATCCGGGCACGAGCGTGGCATGGGCCGGCCTGTCCTTCCAGGAACGACTGTCGTCGGGCCAGGCGCCTTATCTCTACGCATTGTCGCTGCTGGTCGTCTTCCTGTGCCTTGCCGCGCTCTACGAGAGCTGGACGATCCCGATCGCGGTGCTGCTGATCATCCCATTGGGCCTGGTCGGCGCGGTGTTCGCAGTGACCCTGCGCGGGCTGGAGAATGACGTGTACCTCCAGATCGGCCTGCTGACCACGATGGGCCTGGCGGCGAAGAACGCGATCCTGATGATCGAATTCGCCGAACAAGCCGAGAAGCAGGGCAAGCGCGTGATCGATGCGGCGCTGGAGGCGGCCCGTATCCGTCTCCGCCCGATCCTGATGACCAGCCTCGCCTTCATCTTCGGCGTGCTGCCACTGGCGATCTCGACCGGCGCCGGCGCCAACAGCCGTGTCGCCATCGGCACGGCGGTGATCGGGGGCATGCTGACGGCGACGATCCTCGCGATCTTCTACATCCCGCTGTTCTTCGTGCTGGTGCGTCGGGGCACGCGCAACGTGATGGCGCATTTGCACCATGAACATCCGGTGCCCCCTGCCCCGCCCTCCGCCCAGCCCGAGGGGGAGAAGGCATGATGCGCATCACCCACACCGTTCGGGCTGAACTTGTCGAAGCCCTGCACTTCTCTTCTGACGGTGAAAAGAAGGACAATCCTTCGACAAGCTCAGGACGAACGGGAAAGTTGAGGCTCGTAGCGCTTCTCGCCATGACCTCGCTCGGCGCCTGCTCGATGGCGCCGAAATATGTGCGGCCGGAACTGCCGGTGCCGGCATCATGGCCGGTCGGCGATGCCTATCTGCAGCAGAGCGAGGCAGCGCTGCCGGCAGTCTCCTATCGCGATATCTTCCGCGACCAGCGGTTGCAGGCCCTGATCGAACAGGCACTAGCCAACAATCGCGACCTGCGCATCGCGGCGGCGAACATCGCGGCGGCCCGGTCGCAATATCGCATCCAGCGGGCCGGCCTGTTCCCGGCGATCGGGACGTCGGCCGGCGCAACGCATTCGGACAATGGCAATGGTGCCGGCGACCGGAGCAATTTCTCGCTCGATGGTGGGATCACCGCGTTCGAGATCGACCTGTTCGGACGGATCAGGTCGCTCAGCACGGCGGCGCAGAACAGCTATTTCGCCACTGAGGCAGCGGCGCGGGCGACGCGTCTGACCCTGGTCGGCGATATCGCCAGTGCATGGTTGGCCTATGGTGCCGACAAGAGCCTCCAGGCGATCGCGCAGGACACGGCGAACAGCGCGGAGCAGAGCGTGAAGCTGACCCGCGCGCGGTTGCAGGGCGGCATCGCGCCGCGCACCGACCTGCGCCAGGCCGAGACGGTGCTCGCGACCGCTCAATCGGACCTTGCCCAGCAGACCACAAATGTCGCGCAGGATATCAACGCGCTGCAATTGCTCGTCGGCGCGCCGATCGACCCGGCGATGCTGCCGGGATCGATCGAGGAAGCGGGCAAGACCATCGCAGAGCTGCCGGCCGGCGTCGATTCAGGCATCCTGCTGCGTCGCCCCGATGTGGTGCAGGCCGAATATCAGCTGCGCAGCGCCAATGCCGAGATCGGCGCGGCGCGGGCCGCCCTGTTCCCGCGCATCTCGCTGACCGCCCTGCTCGGTGTTGCGAGCGGTTCGCTGGGCGATCTCTTCAAGGGCGGGTCGTTCAACTATTCGACCGGCGCCAATGCCAGCTACACCATCTTCAACGCCGGTGCGGGCCGGGCGAATGTCCGCCTGTCCGAAGCGCAGCGAGATGCGGCGCTGGCCGGGTACGAGAAGTCGATCCAGACGGCGTTCCGCGAAGTCTCGGATGCGCTGGCGTTGCGCGGGACGATCACCGAGCAGTTGCGAGCGACCCAGGCGCTCGCCACGGCGTCGGCGGATAATTATCGCCTGTCCGACGCGCGCTATCGCGGCGGCATCGACACCTTCCTGCAGAGCCTGGATGCGCAACGGTCGCTCTATTCGGCGCGGCGGCAGCTTATCGGTACTCAATTGTCGGCGGCGACCAATCTGGTGACGCTGTATCGAACATTGGGCGGGGATTCGACGCTTGATGCTACGGCGTCGGGGCCGACGCCGGTGAGCGGCGGCCCTTCAGGATGATCCCGCGAGAGGCGGTACGCGCGCTCGCTTGACGGATGCCTAAAGCGGGTAAAGGATGCGGTTGCATGACGACCACCCCCGACCCAGGCGCGTTCTTCCGCGAGATGCTCGGCCAGTGGGAGCAGATGGCCAACCAGTTCGGCGGCCAGGTGATGAAGTCAGGCGAATTCTCCCGGGTGATGCAGGGCGCCAGCAGCGCGACCATGACGGCCCAGGGCGCAGTTCACCAGATGATGGACAAGGCGCTGGCCGCCGCCAACATGCCGAGCCGGAGCGAGGTCGAGGATCTGTCCGCACGCGTCAGGCGGATCGAGGAGTCGGTCGGGCGGATCGAGGCATTGCTGATGGCCCAGGCCTCCACCCTGCCGCCGGGCATGCAGCCGCCGGAGCGTCCGAAACCGAAACGCACCAGAAAGCCGCCGGAGAAATCGGCTTGAGCGTGTCGCGCCGCTGATCATGGCCGAGCAGAGCGCCCCCGACCTGTTCACCCAGGCGCGTACTGCGTTCGACCGCGCCCTGCAGCGCAACTTCAAGGGGCTCGACTATTTCGCCTCGCCTGCGCCGGCGCTCGGAGCGAGCCCGAAGGATCTGCTGATCCAGCGCGGCACGATGAACCTCTACCATTATCGCCCGATGACCGACGAGGTGTTCCGGGTGCCGTTGCTGCTGGTGATGGCGACGACCAATCGCGGCTACATCTTCGACATGGTGCCGGGGCAGAGCCTGGTCGAATATCTGCTGAAGGCCGGGTTCGACGTGTTCATGCTCGACTGGAGCCCGCCGCGCGCCGACGAAAAAGGCCTGACGCTCGACGATTATGTGCTGGATTTTATCCCGAGCGCGATCGCGCGGGTTCAGCAGGAGACCGGCGAGGAGGATTTCACCATCGTCGGCTATTGCTTCGGCGGGGTGCTGTCGCTGCTTTGGGCCGCGTTGCATCCGGACGCGCCGATGAAGAACCTCGTTACCTTCACCACGCCAGTCGATTTCTCCAAGATGGAGATGTTCCAGGCCTGGGCCGACCAGCGCTTCTTCGATGTCGACCGGCTCGTCGATACGTTCGGCAATTGCCCGGCGGATTATCTCTATACTGCGTTCGACATGCTGCGGCCGGGTGCTCGGATCGCGGGGAATATCCGGCTGCTCGATAATCTGTGGAACGACGACTATGTCAAATCCTTCCGGATGTTCGATCGCTGGGCGAGCGACACGCTGCCGCTGGCGGGCGAATATTTCCGCGAAACCACCAAAAAGCTGATGTGGGATAACGCCCTCGACAAGGGCACGATGGAGGTCGGCGGACGCCCGATCGACCTGGGCGGGATCACCGCACCTTTCCTGCACGTCACTGCCGAGCACGACCATATCGTGCCGTCCGAGGCATCCGCGCCGCTGATCGACAAGATCGGTTCGGCCGACAAGGAACAGGTGACAATGAAGGGCGGCCATGTCAGCCTCGTCGCCGGGGGCAACGCGATCAAGCGGCTGTGGCCGAAGCTGGTCGACTGGTTAGGGGAAAGGTCGACATGAGCCATCATATCAGGCGGTTCGCGCCGGGCGACCGTGACGCGATGCTGACCTTCGCCAATACGCTGCCCGAACATGACCTGCTGTTCCTCGGCCGCGACCTGAAGCATCCGCGCGTGGTCGACGCCTGGCAGTCGGCGATCGAGGAAGGCTGGATCGACAGCCTGGTGGCTGAGGACGGCGGCGAGTTCATCGGCACTGCGGCGCTGGTGCGCGATCCGCTCGGGTGGAGCGCGCATGTCGGCGAGATCCGCCTGCTGGTCGCGCCGGGCAAGCGCGGGTCCGGCATCGGGCGAGACCTGCTCGAGGCGATCTATGCCGTCGCGATGGAGCGCGGGCTGGAGAAGCTGACCGCGCAGATGACGCCCGACCAGATCGGGTCGGTGATGCTGTTCGAGAGCCTGGGTTTTCGCGCCGAAGCGCTGCTGAAGGACCATGCGCGCGACCGCGACGGCAAACCGCACGACCTGGCCATCCTGGCGCATGACGTCGCGCGGGTGACGGCGCAGCACCGGGCGTTCGGGATCGAGGAATGAACTATAGTGCAATGCAGCGGGTTTAGACTGCACGACGTAGGAAGGACGACCGAATGACAGCAGCTCAGGCCGACGAGATTCGGCCGCCTTCAGCATTTCTCGCCGTTACCGAATTGCCGCGCGCGCTTGCCGAGTTCGGCTCATTGGGCCTCGCTGCACCGATCCTCGCCACGGCGCCGCGCGGCGACGGGCATCCGGTGATGGTGCTGCCGGGTTTCGTCACCAGCGACCGCTCGACCACCGTGTTGCGGCGTTTCCTGAGCGGGCTTGGTTATGACGCGCATGAATGGGGCCTTGGCCGCAATCTCGGCCCCAAGGCCATCGGGTATGAGGGCGAAAAGCTCGTCGAGCGGCTGCGCGCAATTCATGACGCGACGGGGCAGAAGGTAAGCCTGGTCGGCTGGAGCCTAGGCGGCGTGATGGCGCGCCAGCTGTCGCGGCGCGTGCCGGAGGCCGTGCGGCAGGTGATCTCGCTCGGATCGCCTTTCACCGGCACGCCGCGCGCCACCAATGTGTGGCGCGCCTATGAGGTGCTGACGGGGCAAAAGATCGACGACCCTTCAGTCCGCAGCCAGATGCGCGAGAGCGAGGAAGTGCCGCCGGTGCCGTCCACCGCGATCTATTCGCGCGAGGACGGCGTGGTCGCCTGGCAGAACTGCATCGAGCCGCGCGGGCCCGAAACCGATAATATCGAGGTGCATGGCAGCCATTGCGGGCTCGGGGTGAACCCGGCGGTTTTGTACGCGATCGCCGACCGGCTGGCGCAGGCCGACGGGGCGTGGCGGCCGTTCGAGCGCAGCGGGCTTAAGGCGCTGGTCTACCCGTTTGCGGGACATGCCTGACTCCTGATCCTCCCCGGTACGGCAGGGGAATCGCATATGGCGATAAGGGTCTGGCGCAGTTTGCCAGATTGGATTCTGTATCGTCTCCTGGATTGCCTGGGAGGAGCAGATGCGGGGTTTCCAAGAGCTATTCGAGGTTGTGCCGGACCCTCGTCGTGCGAATGTCAGTCATGCCTTGCCGGACATATTGCTGATAGCGTTTGCAGCGGTGCTGTGCGGGGCGGAGACGTGCGTCGATATCGCCGAATTTGGCGAAGCGAAGCTGGA